>CAJPSG010000225.1 GCA_905373195.1 Kingella oralis | reverse complement strand
AGCCGAAGGTAATATCATTGTTATCGCCGATAAAAACGAGCTGTGGTACATGGAAATCCTATCGGGGCATCAATACGCCGCGATTAAATATCCAGACGACAAATATTCCATCTACCCCAACACCTTCTTTATGGGCAACCCCTATGAACTGGGCAAAGGCAATTACATCGTTTCCAAAGATTTGGAAACCGTGGCGCGCAAAGCCAACCACTACCGCGAAGTCAACGGCAAATTCCACGTTGCCAATTCATACAACCTCGACCACTACGCCGCGCGCAACCGCTCCCGCGCCTATGCTGGCTTGAAGCTGCTCGATCCGCAATCCAAAATTGGCTATTTTGACCACCACTTTGAATTGCTGCAAAGCCCCAGCAATCCCAACCAAAAATACTCGCTTGCCGATGCCATCGCCATTCAGCGCAACCGCTTTGAAACGCTGAAAGAAGGCTTTATCCCCGATGACCAATACGACAAACGCGGCGCAGACGGTCGCCCCGAAGTGAAAGCGGCTTATGACGGCGACACCTACAAATTTGCCCCCGGCAACGAAAACGTGATTGACGCGCATATTTACCAAATCAAGCCCGATTTGCCCGCGTCTATGGCATCAATCTTGTGGTTGAGCAACGCGCCCTCGCGCAACACGCCGTATATCCCGTTCTACGGCACGGTAACTGACACCCATCCATCGTTTAAACCGCAAGATTTCACCTACAACCCCAATTCGTTCTACTGGGTGGCATGGCATATTGACCAAATGGTGATGCAAAACCAAAACCTGTTTGGCGATTCCATTAAACGCAAATGGATTGCGCTGGAAAAACGCGAAGAAGCCGAACAACGCGCCCGCGATGCGAAATATCGCGGCAAAACCGATGCCCAAGCGGCAGCGTTGAGCAGCGAAGTAACCCGCGATGCGCTGGCGCGGTCGGATAAATTATTCAACGAAATGAAAGCGTTGGAAAAACAAATGATGCAAACGATTAAAGCCAAAGGCGGCAAAGACGATGCCATTGCGGTGCTGGAAGAGAAAGTCCGCGCGGCAAAAGCGGATACCGCGAAAACGGAAAACGCTGCCGAAGGGGTTACGGCGAAATAGTTTGAGTTTGCTGTGATTTGATGTGTTTATGCGAAGGAAGCCCAACTGGTTTTGGTTGGGCTTTTTTGTGGTTTCAGGCTGCCTTAAACCTTTGCGATAGAACAAAGGCAGCCTGAAAATAGGTTTACGGGGCGTTGCTGGTGTCATCAATTATGAGAAGTAAACGGACGTTTATGTCGGCGAGCCGCCGACGCTCCATTGATAGAGGCAGCCTGAAAATGTGTTATGCGGTTTCAGGCTGCCTTTGGGGTTTAGCAAACGGCGTGCGCGGCAAAACGGCGCACCCTACGGTTGCTTTGCCGCAAATGGTTGATGCGGCGGCGGGGTGCAGGGGCTTGCCCCTGCTCGTGGTAGGCGGCGAAACGCCTGCTCGGGCAAAAGATTGGGAATGTTTAGAGGCAGCCTGAAATGCAAATTTATTTAGCAAAAGCCATTTGGTGGAGCAGCAAATGGTTTTGTTTTTTCAGGCTGCCTTTGGGCTGGGCAAGGGTTTAGCAAACGGCGTGCGCGGCGAAGCTGCATACCCTACGGCTGCTGATGGTTAGGCAGCCTGAAATCGTTTGAAGCCACGGTGTTAAACCAACCGCAGTCGTTGCAATTCGCTTTCTATGTCGCGGCGTGTCCAGCCGTTGGCGGCGGCGAGCATCATGAGGGCGGTGGCGGTTTCTAGGTTGCAGCGTCCGCCGTTGATTGCGCCTGATTGGCGTAGGGCGTTGCCTTGGGCGTACACGGCGGCGGCGTTGCCGTGTGGCACTTGGCTGATGTTGAGCAAATGTTTGCCTGCTTGGATGTAGCGTTGGATGGCGGCGAGCAATCTGGGATGGGCGGGGGCGTTGCCGTGTCCGTAGCTGAGGAGGATGGCGGCATCGCTGTGGGCGGGGTTAAGTTGGGCGGCGGCGTTATCCAGCATATTGCTGGGGGTGAGGAGGATGGGGACGACGCGCGTGCGGGGGTTGAATTGGCGTTGCAGCAGGCTGCCGCCGAAGGGGGCTGGGGCATTTTCAGGCTGCCCTTTTTCTATTTGCCATGCGCCGAAGTGGGGGTTGACGAAGCCGTCGTTGTGTTCGGTAGTGGTTTTGCTGCTGCCGATGGGGGGGATGAGTTTGCCGTTAAAGGCGAGTAGCACGCCGTGGGTGCTGGGGTTTTGGATGGCGGTGAGGGCGGTATGGAGGTTGGCTGGGGCATCACTGTTAGGTGCGCTGAGGGACTTTTGTGAACCTGTTAGGATGATGGGTTTGCCTTGCGGGTTGAGGGCGAGGGCGAGTAGGTTGGCGGTGTAGGCGAGGGTGTCGGTGCCGTGCAGGATGAGGATGGCATCGTGTTGGGCGAGGGCGGTTTGCAGCAGGGTGAGCCAATTTGCCCAGTGCTGCGGGGTGAGGGCGGAGCTGTCGATTAGGGGGGCGCAGATGTGCCATGTGGGTTCAATTTCGCACAAACTCGTTGCGCTTGTTTTCAGGCTGCCTGTGTGGGGTTGTAGGGCGGTGGTAACGATGTCGCGGCTGGGTTGCAAGCCTTGCGGGGTTTGCGTCATGCCGATGGTGCCGCCTGTGTAGAGGATGTAGAGGGATTTCATGAGGTGTGGATTGGGGGATGGATGAGGCAGCCTGAAAATGCGTTTTTTGGTTTTCAGGCTGCCTTTGGGGTTTAGGGGATGGGTTGTGAATGCGTGGCTTGCCTTGTATTGCGCTTGGGGGTGTTTGGCGATAAAGGTGTGCGATGGGATAAGCTGATTTTATTTTCAGGCTGCCTTGGGTATATGAGGCAGCCTGAAACCTTGGCAAAGATTGCAAGCGATGGGGCATTAAAGGCTCGCCGACATCTTGGTAAACCAGTCATGTTCTGTTTAATAAAATCATTTGACGACGAGCCATCGCCGCTCCATTGTAGATTTCAGGCTGCCTTTGATGGCTATTGGAGGCAGCCTGAAACCGTCTGCGCATGGTTTACACGGCTGTGGTTCTTACACCTTGCCTGCAAACTTACGCTTGCGGCTGCGTCGCCATTCCCATGCGTAGCCGCCGATAATGGGCAGCGCAACCAGCACGGCTTTAAATGTCCATGTGGCATACCACGGTTTGTTGAGCACTATCATGCTGGTGGTATCGGCGGCAGCGGTGTGGCGCAGGGCGAACCAGTCTAGCCACGGACACCAGCAGGCAACGAATAAGCCGAGCAACACGGGGTAGAACAAAAAGGCTTTTTCGTGCGTCCACAGCCAAAAAAAGGCGGCGAGCCACAGCAGCGTGCAGCCTGTAATCATCAGCGTGTATTTGAGCGAGGCGGCGGTTGCCCAGCCTGCGAGGAAGTAGGTGAGGGCAAGAAAGGCGATGCCGACTAGGATAAGGAGGATTTCTTCGGGGCGTTTGAACATGGGGGAAGGTGGGTGCGTTTGAGGCAGCCTGAAAAGTGAAATGAGAAACAGA
>CAJPSG010000224.1 GCA_905373195.1 Kingella oralis | reverse complement strand
AATGGATTGCGATGACCGTATTCGTGCTGCTCGGCGGCGTGCCCTATCAAGGCGCAATCAACAGTAAAGCCTACGAGCGCACCATCGGCACGGTGCTGGGCATGGCAATCGGCATCGCGCTTATCTGGCTCAACCACCACTTTCTGCACAACAGCCCGCTCTATTTCCTTATCATCGCCATCGTCAGCGCCATCAGCGGCTGGCACACCCTCGGCAACTACGGCTACGCCGCCATGCTCGCAGGGCTCACCATGGCAATGCTGCTGGGCAATGTGAGCAACGACTGGCTACACGCAGGCATCGTCCGCTCCATCAACGTGATTATTGGCGTTGTCATCGTGCTCATCGCCTCCGCGCTCATCCCCATCAAATCCATGCTCACATGGCGATTTCTGCTGTCCGACAACCTCGCCACCTGCGCCCACCAATTCTCGCTGATTACCGTCCACAAAGCCCTGTCGCAAGAAACCCAAACCGCCCTTTGGCTGGAACAGCGCAACCTCAACGCACGGCTGGTTAAAGCCCGCAGCCTGCTTGCCCCCACCGCCCACGAAAGCAAAATTAACCTCGCCTTGCTAGACAGCATCCAACAAAGCCAGCGCAACATCGTCAGCAGCATCAACCTGATGCTCGCCACCGTGCCCAAGCTGCCCAAAGCCCGCCTCAGCCTAGAAGACGAACAACTGCTCAGCCGCCACTTCGCCACCCTGCAACACGACCTCCACCGCGCTTCCAAGCTGCTCAAAGGCGAATGGCGGCAAACCATCGCCATCCACTTCCCCGAAGAAGCGCAAATCCGCGCCATCGCCGCCAAGCTGCCGTTTGAAACCCAAGGCTTCGTGTGGATGAGCCTAAACATCCGCAGCGAACTCGCCAACTTGCTCACCCTGCTGCAATCGCAGCGCGAAAAATGGCTTACGCCCACCGAGAAAGGGAAATTGGGGGTGGGGCAGTAGGGCGATGTATGCGTTTTCAGGCTGCCTTTGAACACGCGCCAAAGGCAGCCTGAAAACGCTCTTTTCCCCTTTTCAGGCTGCCATTACCGTTTTACAAAACTTTAAACTCCTTTAAAATTCACAATCTTTTACCCCCCCCCGAAAGCCCCAAAAAATGTCCGCCCAAACCGAACTCATCGCCAAACTCAGCGAAATCTTCCAAACCGACCGCGCCGATTTAGACTTCGGCATTTACAAAATCCTAAACAGCCGCGCCCAAGAAATCCGCGATTACTTAGAGCGCGTATTGCCCGCCCAAATCGCCGCCGCGCTGGATGGCAACGCTGAACACGAAAACCGCGTGTACAACCACCTCTTAGACTTCTTCTCCCGCTACTACGACGCAGGCGACTTTATCAGCCAGCGGCGATACGGCGGCAAAGACCGCTACGCCGTGCCGTATAACGGCGAAGAAGTGCTGCTGCATTGGGCAAACAAAGACCAGTATTACACCAAATCTGGCGAAAACTTTGCCGACTACCGCTTCACCCTGCCCAGCGGCAAAAGCGTCTTGTTCAAACTCATCGCCGCCGATACCGCCAAAGACAACCAAAAAGACAACGACCAAGCCCGATTGTTTGTGCTTGCCCAAGCACGCGAAGCCGAGTTAGACGAAGAAGGCGAAACCATACGCCAAGCCGTATCGCCGATTACCCTTTCAGACGACCTTCTCACCCTCTCGTTTGAATACAAACCCATGCCCAAAGGCGCGAAACAGGCGGAACACACCCAAGCCGCGATAGAAGCCGTCGCCGCCCACCCCGCCGTGCAGCAAAGCTGGGCAGAGCTGTTTAAACGCGCCCCCACTGACAAACAACCCGAGCGCACTCTCTTAGAAAAACACCTCGCCCGCTACACCGCCAAAAACAGCGCCGACTACTTTATCCACAAAGACCTCGGCGGCTTCCTGCGCCGCGAGCTGGATTTTTACATCAAAAACGAAATGCTCAATTTAGACGATGCCGAGCAAAGCGAAACCGCCCTTTCAGGCAGCCTGAAACTCATCCGCATCTTCCGCGCCGTGGCACACGACATCACCGCCTTTCTCGCCCAACTGGAAAACTTCCAAAAGAAACTGTGGCTGAAAAAGAAATTTGTGGTCGGCTGCCACTGGCTGATTACCCTCGGGCAGATTCCGCAAAACTTCCACGCCGAAATCCTTGCCAACCCGCGCCAGCTTGAAGCGTGGAAAAACCTGTTTGTCTTCAAAGAGTTACCCCCCCCCCCGCGATTTAATTTCATTCGCTGAATCAAACCCTTATCTCGTGGTGGACACCTCCCTGTTCGCCCCCGAATTTCAAACGCGGCTCGTTTCCGCCCTTTCAGACGACCATCCGCTCGACGATTTCACCGACGGCACGATTATCCACGCCGACAATTTCCAAGCACTCAATCTGTTGCAAGCACGCTATCGCGGACAAGTGAAATGTATTTATATTGATCCGCCGTATAACACGGAGAAAGACCGTGCAGAAGGACGGTTTATTTACAAAGACAGCTATCCGCATTCAAGCTGGTTATCTCTTATCAATGACCGTATCAGTTTGTCTAAATCTTTTTTAAACAAATACGGCGTATTCATGGCGTCTATTGACGACAATGAAAACGACCGCCTTCGCCATATTCTTAACCAAACATTCGGTGCAGAAAATTACTTGTATGAAGTAATTTGGAATTTGGGTACAGGAACACAGGCAGGGCACTTTACCCGTGCTCATGAATATATTGAGTTTTATGCACGAGACAAACAAATCTTACCTAATTTTGTTACTACAAAGGGTGGAGAAATAAGCGATCGTGCTGTAAAAAAAATTTCAAAATCTAATCCCGCAAGTATTATCAAATTTTCCGCAGGAATTCGCTTTGAAGGAACAGATGCTGTATTTGCAGGAACCATCGGTGGTTCAGAAAAGCAGATCATTCATGGAGAAATGGTTTTTGAAAAAGGTAGCTTGAAAAAAGATGTAGAAATTGAGGCTGGTTGGGCTATGAAAAAGCAGGTGCTATCGTGGCTAAAAGGAGAAGAAACTTTTGATACAAAAGGTCAAAGGGTCAAAGAATTTTATTTCAACAAACAAGGCATTCTTTGGTACATCAAGGAGCGCAGTACAGAACATCCCTCAACCATTATTTCCGATATTGCCAATACTAAAACTGGTTCAAGCGAACTAGAAAACACACTTGGCAGACCATCATCGTTTCCGTTTCCCAAGCCAACGAAACTACTGGGCTTTTTTAATAAACTCATTACAAATAAAACCGACCTCATCCTCGACTACTTCGCAGGCTCTGGCACAACCGCCCACGCCGTCATCAACCTCAACCGCGAAGACGGCGGCAGGCGCAAATACATCCTTGTGGAACAGGGCGAATATTTCAACACCGTGCTCAAACCGCGCATTCAAAAAGCCGTGTATGCCGCCGAGTGGAAAGACGGCAAGCCCGTGCCCAATAAAGACACAGGCAGCCTGAAAGGCATCGCGCACGCGGTGAAAGTGTTAAAGCTGGAAAGCTACGAAGACACGCTCAACAACCTG
>CAJPSG010000223.1 GCA_905373195.1 Kingella oralis | reverse complement strand
GTTTTAGATTTATCTTTGACTGGGTTTTGTTTATTTTAGGCAGCCTGAAAATGGGCTGCTTGTTGTTTTTAAATGATTTTGTGGTTTTCAGGCTGCCTCAAATCCCCTACTCCAACTCCGCCAGCTTCGCCTCAATCGCCTCTTCGGTCATAAAGCTGCACATGCTGTGATTATTTACCAGCATCACAGGCGCATCGCCACACGCGCCCATGCACTCGCCTTCCACCAGCGTAAATTTGCCGTCCGCCGTGGTTTCACCGTAGTCAATACCCAGCTTCTCTTTCAAATACTCGCCCGCGTCCACGCCGCCGCGCAAGGCGCAGGGCAAATTGGTGCACACGGTGAGTTTGTATTTACCCACAGGCTGCAAGTCATACATATTGTAGAACGTGGCGACTTCATAGGCGGCAACGGGGGCGATGCCGATGTATTTCGCCACAAATTCAATGGTTTCGGGCGCAAGATAGCCTTTTTCCACTTGGGCAATACGCAACGCGCTCATGATGGCGCTGCGGCGTTGATCGGCAGGATATTTTGCCAATTCAATATCAATTTCTTTTAGCGATTGTGCGGACAGCATTATCTATCTACCTCTCCGAATACGATGTCTTGCGTGCCGATAATGGCGACCACGTCAGCAAGCATATGCCCGCGTGCCATTTCGTCCATGCCTTGCAAGTGGGCAAAGCCAGGGGCGCGGATTTTCAGGCGATAGGGCTTGTTTGCGCCATCTGAAATGATGTACACGCCAAATTCGCCTTTGGGGTGTTCAATCGCGGTGTAGGTTTCGCCCTCGGGAACGTGCATGCCCTCGGTGAACAATTTGAAATGGTGGATTAAGTCTTCCATGCCCATTTTCATTTCGGTGCGTTTGGGCGGGGCGACTTTGTGGTTTTCGGTAATCACGGGCAAATTGGGATTGGCACGCAACCAATCGGCGCATTGCTTGATGATGCGAACCGATTGGCGCATTTCCGCCATGCGGCAAAGATAGCGGTCGTAGCAATCGCCGTTCACGCCCACGGGAATATCAAAATCCATTTCGTGATACATTTCATAGGGTTGTTTTTTGCGCACATCCCATTCCACGCCCGATCCGCGCAGCATCACGCCGGTAAAGCCTTTTTGCAAAGCGCGTTCAGGCGACACCACGCCGATGCTCACGGTGCGCTGTTTCCAAATGCGGTTGTCGGTAAGCAGCGTTTCCAGCGTGTCTATGTTTTTGGGGAAACGTTCGCAAAATGCGTCAATAAAATCCAGCATACTGCCTTCGCGCGAGGCGTTGAGTTCTTTCAACACTTTTGCGCTGCGGTATTTGCTGGCCTCGTATTTGGGCATAAAGTCTGGCAAATCGCGATACACGCCGCCCACGCGGAAATACGCGGCGTGCATGCGCGCGCCTGATACGGCTTCGTATAAATCCATCAATTCTTCGCGGTCGCGGAACGCATACAAAATCGCCGTCATCGCGCCAATATCCAGCGCGTGCGAACCCACGCCCATCAGGTGATTCAAGATACGCGTTACTTCGGCAAACATGGTGCGGATGTATTTGGCGCGGATGGGCACTTCTATGCCCAGCAATTTCTCAATCGCCAAGCAATAGGCTTGCTCGTTGCACATCATGGAAACGTAGTCCAGCCTGTCCATATACGGCAGGGCTTGCAGATAGGTTTTGGTTTCAGCCAGCTTTTCTGTGCCACGGTGCAGCAAGCCGATATGCGGGTCGGCGCGAACGATGGTTTCGCCTTCCAGCTCCAAAATCATGCGGAGTACGCCGTGGGCGGCGGGGTGTTGCGGCCCAAAGTTGATGGTGTAGTTTCTTAATTTAGCCACCGTAGGTCTCCTCACGAACAACGCGCGGGGTAATTTCACGCGGCTCTATGGTTACAGGCTGGTAAATAACGCGTTTTTCGGCTTCGTCGTAGCGCATTTCCACATAGCCCGACACAGGGAAATCTTTGCGGAATGGGTGTCCCACAAAACCATAGTCGGTGAGAATGCGGCGCAAATCGGGGTGTTCATTGAAAATAATGCCATACATATCAAACGCTTCGCGCTCATACCAATCCGCGCTGTTATACAGTGACACCACCGAGGGCACGATGGGCATATCGTCGTTATCCGCCCACACGCGCACGCGAATGCGCTGGTTGTTTTTTACCGAAAGCAGTTGGCTTACGGCAGCAAAGCGCTTGCCTTGCCATGTTTCGTTTTTATAGGTGCTGTAATCCACGCCGCATAAATCCACCAGTTGCTCAAAGTGCAAGTCTTCGTGGTCGCGCAGGGTTTGCATCAGGGAAAGATAGTTTTCAGGCTGGCATTCAAGGGTTATTTCGCCGTATGCCAAGATGATGTTGCTGACTTTGTCGCCCAACAGGGTCGCGCAGGCAGCCTGTAAATCGGTAACGTGCATTTTCGCTCCTTATGCGCGGGCGATGGTGTAGGTGCGTTTGATTTTGCCTTGCAGCTGGATTAAGCCGTATAACAAGGCTTCTGCTGTTGGCGGGCAACCGGGCACATAAACATCAACGGGCACAACGCGGTCTGCGCCGCGCACCACAGAATACGAGTAATGGTAATAGCCGCCGCCGTTAGCGCATGAGCCCATAGACACCACCCAACGCGGCTCTGCCATTTGGTCATACACGCGGCGCAGGGCGGGTGCCATTTTGTTAGTGAGCGTGCCCGCCACAATCATCAAGTCGGCTTGGCGTGGCGAGGGGCGGAAAATAATGCCGAAGCGGTCTAGGTCGTAGCGCGCCATGCCGGCGTGCATCATTTCCACCGCGCAGCACGCCAGCCCAAAGGTTACGGGCCACAGCGAGCCTGTGCGCACATAGTTCAACACAGTATCCGCGCTGGCGGTGATAAAACCTTTATTCAAAACACCTTCTATTCCCATTCCAGTGCACCTTTTTTCCATTCGTAAACAAAGCCCACTGTGAGCACCACAATGAACACCAGCATAGACCAAAATGCGTATGCGCCTGTGCTGTGCATCAGGTCTTTATAGACCACTGCCCACGGCACCATAAAGGCGACTTCTAGGTCAAACAAAATAAATAAGATGGCGACGAGGTAATAGCGCACGTCAAACTTCATGCGCGCGTTTTCAAAGGCTTCAAAGCCGCATTCGAAGGGTGCGTCTTTTTCGGCGTAGTGGCGTTTGGGCCCGAGCAGCGTGCCCAGCCCGATGAAGACGATGCCTGCAATGATGCCGATGATGGCGAAAATGAGTATGGGGAAATAGTTGGCTAACATGGTGCGACCTTAATATTCCGCAGTAGAAATGATGGTACATTTTAACGAATTTTGATGATATTTAAAAGTTGCAAACGAAAGGAATATTTGTAAAAGTTCCGTATTTTCAATGCGTTCTTGATAGTCATTCTTATTTGAGGGTGGTTTGTGTTAAGAGATGGTTAAGATGATGATGGATTGGGCGGGGTGTTTGCGATGAGAGTAGAGGCAGCCTGAAAGCGGGGCGCAGGGTTTTCAGGCTGCTGTTATGCGGGTAAGGCAGCCTGAAA
>CAJPSG010000222.1 GCA_905373195.1 Kingella oralis | reverse complement strand
CTGCGCCGCCAATTCCGTAGCCTTCGTAGCGCAATTCTACATAATCCACGCCTTCTAGGTTGCCGGTGCCTTTGTCTATCGCGCGTTGCACGTTGTCTTTGGGCATATTGGCATCCCATGCTTTGTCCATCGCAAGGCGCAGGCGGGGGTTGGATGCAGGGTCGCCGCCGCCTTGTTTGGCGGCTACGGTGATTTCTTTAATCAGTTTGGTGAAAATTTTGCCGCGTTGGGCATCGACGCGGGCTTTTTTGTGTTGAATATTTGCCCATTTGCTGTGTCCAGCCATGGTTGTCTCCAATGGATATTTGCTTTGAAACGCGCGATTTTAGCATAGAACCTTTATTTCTGCGCTTGGGGGCAAATGGGGCAACAAGGTTTTCAGGCTGCCTTAATGCCATCGGGCGCAACAAAGGCAGCCTGAAAAGCCAATTTACCGTTACAATTCCACTCTTACGCAAAATAGCCTAAACATCCCATGATTTATCATCGTCAATTCATCAAAGAAACCACGCTCACCGCCATCGCCATCTTTTTTGTGGTGCTGGCGATACTTGTGTTCACCCAAGGCATCAATATGCTGGGGCGCGCTGCCGATGGGCGCGTTGCCGTGGATGCCGTTGCCACGCTAATCGGCTTTTGGACGCTGGGCATGACCCCGCTGCTGCTGGTTTTAACGGCATACATCAGCACGCTCACCGTGCTCACGCGCTTTTGGCGCGATAGCGAGATGGCGATTTGGTTGTCCAGCGGCTTGGGGCTGAAAAAATGGATACGCCCTGTGCTTACCTTTGCGCTGCCGTTGGCGATATTGGTGGCGGTGATGCAGATTTCGGTGTTGCCGTGGGCGGAATACCGCAGTCGCGAATACGCCGAATTGTTAAAGCAAAAGCAAAATTTATCGCTGGTGCAAGCGGGCACGTTTAGCGAATTGGGCAAAAAAGACGGGCGCGTGTATTTTGTGGAAACGTTTGACACCGATGGCGGCATCATGAAAAACCTGTTTATCCGCGATATAGATGAAACAGGGCGCGATAGCGTGGTGTTTGCCAAAGAAGGGCGTTTTGATTTGTCGGGCAACAAGCGCACGCTGGTGCTCACCAACGGCTATCGTTACAGCGGCATCGCGGGGCGTGGCGATTTTGACCAAGTGTCGTTCCAAGAGCTCAACCTTATCATCAACACCACGCCCAAAGTGGTGGATCCGATTGACCACCGCCGCACCATCCCCACTGCGCAGCTGATTGGCAGCAGCAATCCGCAATACCAAGCCGAATTGATGTGGCGCGTGTCGCTGCCGATTACTGTGTTGCTGCTGAGCCTGCTGGCGATTCCGCTGTCGTATTTCAACACGCGCTCGGGCAATTCGTATCATGTGTTGCTCGCCGTGGGCTTCTTTTTGGTGTACCAAAACGGCTTAACTCTGCTGCGCGATGCGGTGGAAGACGGCAAAATTAACTTTTGGCTGGGCTTGCTGCCGATGCACTTGCTGATGATTGCCTGCATTTGGGTGCTGCTGCGCATGCGCTCCATGCCCGCGAAGCCGTTTTGGCAGGGCTTAAAAGCCGCGCTGCTGGGACGATAACCGCCCTACCCTGTTTTCAGGCTGCCTTTGCCATCTCAATGCAGCCTGAAAATCCTTTTTTATGATTATTCAACTTAAAACCGTTTTTCAGGCTGCCTTTGCCATCTAATGCAGCCTGAAAACCCCATCACCACCATGAACCTCATCACCCGCTATCTCATCAAACGCCTTGCCATCGCCTCCTGCTACGCCCTGTTCGCCATCCTCGCGCTATACAGCTTTATTGACCTGATTAGCGAAACCAGCGTGGTCGGGCAAAACCAATACACGCTTTGGGTGGCAACAAAATACATCCTGATGCAAATGCCCGCCCGCGCCTACCAGCTGATGCCGCTTGCCACGCTGATTGGCGGGCTGGTTGCGCTCAACCAGCTTGCCAACAACAGCGAGCTTGCCGTCATCAAAACCAGCGGCTTATCCACCGCAAACATCATCGGCATCATCATCAAATTCAGCGCCATTTTCGCCATCGCCACCGTGTTGCTTGGCGAATGGCTCGCGCCTGAGCTCAGCCGCCGTGGCGACGAAATGAAAGCCAATGCCCGCGCAGGGCAAATCGCCGCCGCCCACAACGGCATTTGGATAAAACAACAAGGCAGCATGATAAACGTCGCGTCCATGCTGCCCGACAACACCCTAGTCGGCATCAAAATCTGGCACTACAACGACCAATTCCAGCTCACCGAAGCCATCAGCGCCGAAAAAGCCACCGTAGCCAACGGCGCATGGCAGCTACACAACACCCACAGCACCACCCTCGCCGATAACCGCGCCCAGCCCCAGCAGCAAGCCGAGCGCGAATGGCAAACCGACATCGGCAAACCTTTGCTCAACGTATTACTGGTTAAACCCGAGCAAATGAGCTTCACCGCGCTCACCCAATACATCCGCTATCTCAAAGAAAACCACCAGCAAACCCAAGCCTACGATGTCGCATGGTGGAACAAACTCATCTACCCCATCGCCACCATGGTAATGGCACTCGTTGCCCTCGCCTTCACCCCCAATTCAGGGCGACACAGCAACATGGGCTTAAAACTGTTTGGCGGCATCTGCTTGGGGCTGCTGTTCTTCTTCACAGGGCGACTGTTCGGCTTCACCACCCAGCTTTACGGCGTGCCCGCCATGCTCTCCGCCATTCTGCCCACCGCTGCCTTTGGCTGCTGGGCAATGTATCTGATTCGCAAACAAGAGCAACGATAGGCAGCCTGAAATCAATTAAGCATAGGCAGCCTGAAATGAATGCCATCAACCAAGCTACTCACCCTTTTAGCTTCGCAACTCCGCTTCGCTACGCAGGCTGCCTCAACCCCACCCAAATTCAGTATAATCCCCCTATTTTTCCAACCCCATAACACAAAGACACAACATGACCGAACAAACCCAACAAAACCTAGAACACATGACCGCCATCGCCGTCAATGCCCTAGAAGACATCAAAGCCAAAGACATCATCGTGCTCAACACCAGCGACAAAACATCCCTATTCGCCCGCATGATTATCGCCAGCGGCGATTCCACCCGCCAAGTCAAAGCCCTTGCCAACAACGTTGCCGTCGATTTAAAAGAAGCGGGCTACACCATTCTCAGCAGTGAAGGGCAAGACAGCGGCGAATGGGCGCTGGTGGATGCCGACGACCTCATCATCCACGTCATGCTCCCAGCCGTGCGCGATTACTACGACATAGAAGCCCTATGGGGCGGTGAAAAACCCCAATTCCACACAGGCGCAAGCAAGCCTTGGCACGCCGCCGATAACTGAGAACCTGCATTCACGCTTTTCAGGCTGCCTAACCCCCATTAGGCAGCCTGAAAACCATAACCCACCCCCGTTTTATTGAACTCATTTACCACTATTCGCCCAATCCAAACCCCAAGCCCCACTATGACCCCACGCCAACTCCAAGCCCAACAGCAACGCCACCACACCCAAATCCAAAACTACCAACACCAGCAGCTCGCCCAAGAG
>CAJPSG010000221.1 GCA_905373195.1 Kingella oralis | reverse complement strand
GTGCGCACCACAAACACCACGGCAATAATCGGCAAAAATTGAGCCATAAAGACAAAATCAAGCCTGATAACAACCATTTGCGCGATTATATGGCGGGCTTTTTCCCGATTATTGCCGTGGTGTTTGTGGTGCGCACGTTTATTGTTGAGCCGTTTCAAATCCCGTCTAGCTCCATGCGCTCGGGGCTGGTGAAAGGCGATTTTATTTTGGTGAACAAGTTTAGCTACGGCATTCGCGTGCCTGTGCTGAACACGGTGGCGATTCCCACGGGCAATATTCAGCGCGGCGATGTGGTAGTGTTTAACTATCCCGTTGAGCCGCAAAACAATTACATCAAGCGCATTGTGGCGGTGGGCGGCGATACGGTTGAATATAAAGACAAAATTTTAACAGTGAACGGCAAAGCCAGCGTGGATGTGCCACAAGGCGGCTACACTTATCCCGATGATGGCAACAGCAATATCCCGCGCCAAGCCGAGCGTTTTCAGTCCACCTTTGAGGGCAAAACGTTTGATGTGCTCAAAGTGGACGGCGCGCCTTCGGTGGATGCGCCCACATGGAATCACTACCAATCGCTGTTCGCGCAAACGGGCTTTGAAAGCGGCTTGCAGCAAAATTGCGAATATGCGGAAGACGGCAGCGGCTTTAAATGCAAAGTGCCAGCGGGCAAATATTTTGCCATGGGCGACAACCGCGACAACAGCGCAGACAGCCGCTATTGGGGCTTTGTGGACGATAAGTTGATTGTGGGCAAGGCGTTTATGATTTGGTTGAACACGGGCGAGATGAGCCGCGTGGGCACGATAATTCAATAAACCAGAGGCAGCCTGAAAACGGGATAACGAGTTGGCGCGGTGCCAAACCGTTTTCAGGCTGCCTTTGGCTTTACCATCGGCATATCGTTGCCCGCCAACCCATTTTCAGGCTGCCTATTCGCCCCCCCCGCGTAGGCAGCCTGAAAACGCCTTCATCATGCTAAAATACGCGATTCATAAGGAATCATCATGCAACCCCAAAACATCATTGTCGGCTTATCGGGCGGCGTGGATAGCTCCGTAACCGCCGCGCTGTTGCACCAACAAGGACACAACGTGCGCGGCATCTTCATGCAAAACTGGGAAGACGACAACAACGACCAATATTGCAGCATCAAGGAAGACTCGCTCGACGCGATGGCGGTCGCCGACATCATCGGTATCGACATCGACATCGTAAACTTCGCGGCGCAATACAAAGACAAAGTGTTCGCCTATTTTTTGCAAGAATACGAAGCAGGCAGAACACCCAACCCCGATGTGCTGTGCAATGCCGAAATCAAATTCAAATGCTTTTTAGACCACGCCATCGCGCAAGGCGCAGAAGCTATCGCCACAGGGCATTACGCCCGCAAAGAAGTGCGCGAGGGCGTGCATTATCTGCTCAAAGGAGCGGACGGCAGCAAAGACCAAAGCTATTTTCTCTACCGCTTGCAACCTTTTCAGCTTGAACGCGCCCTGTTCCCGCTGGGTGGCATGGAAAAAACCGAAGTGCGCCGCCTTGCCCGAGATTTCAGGCTGCCTACTGCCGCCAAAAAAGACAGCACAGGCATTTGCTTTATTGGCGAGCGTCCGTTCCGCGAATTTCTGCAAAAATACTTGCCCACGCACAACGGCAACATGGTAACGCCCGATGGCAAAACCGTGGGCGAACACATCGGCTTAACCTTTTACACCATCGGGCAGCGCAAAGGATTGGGCATTGGCGGCGCGGGCGAGCCGTGGTTTGTGGCGGGCAAAAACCTCGCCCGCAACGAGTTAATCGTTGTGCAAGGGCATGATGCCCCCCTGCTTTATTCAGGCAGCCTGAAAATGAACCAGCTCTCGTGGACGCTGCCCGAGCAGCCCGCCGCAGGGCGCTACACCTGCAAAACCCGCTACCGCATGGCAGATGCGCCGTGCGAACTGCGCTATTTGGATGACCACACCGCCGAGCTGATTTTTGCCGCGCCGCAATGGGCGGTTACCCCCGGGCAATCCGCCGTGTTATACGACGGCGACATCTGCTTAGGCGGCGGCGTGATTACCGAAACCGATAAGCCCATTATCGTGAAATAGGCAGCCTGAAAACCTTGTTTACCATTTAGCCGCGCTCAACCGCAGTTTCAGGCTGCCTTATCCATCCGCCCATAAAACTTAACCCCATGAAATTTACCCCAATTTCTCTGTTTAAACAGCCGCACCTGTGCCGAGACAGCCAGCAGCTTTATCAACAAGCCTTTCCCGCCGAAGATCGCTTCCCCTTTTGGAGCTTGTTGCTTTTTTCTCTGCGCCCAGCCATTCGCTTTGATGCCATTGTGGATGAACATCAACAACCGATTGGTTTTGTTTACTTAATTCATGGCGAAGGCTTGTTGTTTGTGCTTTATTTTGCGGTTGATGCGCGATGCCGTTCGCAAGGCTATGGCTCGCGCATCATAGTCGCGCTGGAACAGCAATATCCCAGCGATACCATCGTGTTAGACATTCGCGCCCCCGATGCCGCCGCTGCCGATGCGCTGCAACGCCAAAAGCGTTTGGATTTTTATCTGCGCAACGGCTTTCAAATCGCCCCGTATCAATGGGTAGAAGAGGCAGAACACTATGCCGTTTTGTATAAAGGCAACAGTTTTAATCCACAATCCTTTGCCACATTGTTGGCAAAAACCACCTTTCATCTGGTTCGCCCCACTTTGCAGGCTGCCTAACCCCCTACACAAGGACACCCCAACATGGAAAAAATCTGGCTCAACAGCTACGAAGCAGGCGTAAACGCCGAAATCGACCCCGCGCACTACACCTCGATGATAGACGTAGTGCAGCAAAGCGTTGCCAAGTTCGGCGACCAAACCGCCTTTTACAGCATGGGCAAAGAACTCAGCTACCGCCAAATCGGCGAGCTGTCCGACCACTTCGCCTCCTATCTGCAAAACGTGCTCAAACTACCACGCGGCGAGCGCGTTGCCGTGATGATGCCCAACCTGCTGCAATACCCCATCGTCGTGTTCGGCATCCTGAAAGCAGGCTTGGTGGTGGTGAACACCAACCCGCTCTACACCCCGCGCGAATTGGAACACCAGCTCAACGACAGCGGCGCCGGCACCATCATCGTGCTGGAAAATTTTGCCAACACGCTGGAACTCGTGTTGCCGCGTACGCAAATCAAAAACATCATCATCGCCAGCGTGGGCGAAATGTTTGGCACGTTTAAAGGTGCGTTGATGAACTTTATGCTGCGCCACATCAAAAAAGCCGTGCCCAGCTACCAATTAGCAGGCACAACCTCGTTTCAGGCTGCCTTAAAGCAAGGCGCAGCCCAGCCGTTCACCCCCGTTGCCCTCACCCGCGACGACCTCGCCTTTTTGCAATACACAGGCGGCACCACAGGCATTGCCAAAGGCGCGATGCTCACGCATGGCAACATTTGCGCCAACATGATGCAAGGCGGCGAATGGATAAAAGCCAAGCTGGTGGAAGGCAAAGAAGTGGTGATTGCCGCCCTGCCCCTTTACCACATCTTCGCGCTCACCGTGAACTTGCTGCTGTTTTTCAA
>CAJPSG010000220.1 GCA_905373195.1 Kingella oralis | reverse complement strand
GCTATTGAGGTGGGCGGGGGTGGTAGTGGTCATGATGAGGCAGCCTGAAAATGAGGTGGGCGCAATGATAGCATGATGTGGGGCGGTTTTTCGTTGGTTTGGGCGGCGTGGTAAAATGACGGCTGGTTTACATGAAAGGGCTTGCAATGGCTATTGAACGTTTGGGCTGCGGCGCACGCTTATCGGAAGCGGTGGTTGCCAATGGTTTTGTGTTTTTATCGGGCATGGTGCCTGAAATAGGCGGCGACATCACGGCGCAAACGGCGGATGTGTTGCGCCAGATTGATGCTTGGCTGGCGCGATGCGGCTCGGACAAGGCGCATATCGTGGAAGCGACGATTTTTCTGGCGGATATGGCGGATTATGCGGGGATGAACGCGGCTTGGGATGCTTGGGTGGATGCGGCAAATTCGCCTGCGCGCGCTTGCGTGGAAACGAAGTTGGCAAAGGAGGAATGGTTGGTGGAAATTAAAGTTTCGGCGGTGGTGAAGCCAACAGAGGCAGCCTGAAAACGGGTTTTGCCGTTGCATCATCACCTTGCCAACCCGCCCAAAATCATTTTCAGGCTGCCTCAATAGCCTGTTTACAAAAAGGAAAAATTTATGACTACTCCAATCCAAGCCGTCGCCTTTGACCTAGACGGCACACTCTGCGATTCCATCCCCGACCTTGCTGCCGCCGCCAACGCCATGCGTCAAACGCTCGGCATGGCAGCCTTGCCCGATGCCACCGTGCAAAGCTATGTGGGCGACGGCATTGGCGTGCTGGTACACCGCGCCCTCACCGACAACCCGCAAGGCACCGCTTCTGACGCGCAATGGCAACAAGGCTACACCGCCTTTATCCAACACTATGCCGAGCATATCGCCGACCACACCCGCGCCTACCCCGAAACCGAAGCAGGCTTGGGGTTGCTGCAATCGCTGCGCATCCCGCTTGCCGTTATCACCAACAAAAACGAAATCCTCGCCGTGAAACTGATCAAAGCCTTGAAGCTGGATGGCTATTTCAGCATCGTCATCGGCGGCGACACCTTGCCGCACAAAAAACCCAGCCCCGAGCCGCTGCGCCACGTTGCCCAAGTGCTCGGCGTGAACGTGGCAAACATCATCATGGTGGGCGATTCCAAAAACGACATCCTCTCCGCCAAAGCCGCAGGCAGCATCGCCGTGGGCGTAACCTTTGGCTACGGCAACATGGCGCAATTAAGCCAAGACCCCGCCACCAAGCCCGATTGGACGATTAACGCCCTGCCCGATATTTACGCCCATCTGCGTGTGCAACAGCCCGAAGCATAATCCATCCACTAAGGCAGCCTGAAAATTGGTTTTACCCCATTTCAGGCTGCCTCAATCTACATTATTTACACCCCACCATGCCCCAGCCCAAATCCCTACGCGCCCGCGCCCTAGACATCCTTGCCCGCCGCGAAGTCAGCCGCCAACAGCTTTACCGCAAACTTGCCCCCTACGCCGAAGACCCCGATGAACTGGAAGCCGTGCTCGCCGAATTTGCTGAACGCAACTGGCAATCCGATGAACGCTACACCGAAGCCTACATCCACAGCAAAAGCCGCAAACACGGCACGCAACGCCTCAAACAAGCCCTCGCCGCGCAAGGCATCGACGACAGCCTAATCCACGAACACTTGCCCGATGCCCCAACCGAGCAAGCCCACGCCAACCAAGTGCTGCGCAAAAAATATAAATCCCCCCCCGCCGACTACGCCGAAAAACAAAAGCAACTGCGCTTTCTCGTCTATCGCGGCTTTGATTTGGACACCGCCCACCATGCCGTCAAACACGCATGGGATGAGGACGACGAGTAAACCCGTATGCACGGCGGTTGTGGATACGGGTTTATCGCGTTTCAGGCTGCCTTAGATGCAGCCTGAAAACGCCAAATGTAGGATGGGCAACTCGCTTGCCCACCATTGCTGGCAATGTTCAGTTGAGCAAGCGAGTTGCCCACCCTACGAGTGCTTGAACGCGGGCGCAATGATTAGGCAGCCTGAAAAGCTATCCCGCGCCTCCTACGGCTTGCTCGCAAGCCGTGCGCTGGCTAAAAATACAGAAGCAGCCTGAAAAAGGATAATCCCGTTTTCAGGCTGCCTCAAATTACTTAGAGCCTGTATTCATTGCCAAAATGAATACAAGGAATACAGGGTTATGTTTTCAGGCTGCCGATTGCGCTTGTGGCACAAGAGGCAGCCTGAAAATCATTTTGCGCTGGCTGTGTGGTTATTCCGCAGCGGGCGCAGTCGTTTCTATTTGTTGCAACGCAGGTTTGTTGCTGTTGCCGTCGTGTTGCACGCTCACCGCGCGGGCAGGAACAATGGTAGAAATGGCGTGTTTGTACACCATTTGCGTAACCGCCGTGTTGCGTAGCAGCACAACATATTGGTCAAACGATTCCACTTGCCCTTGCAATTTAATGCCGTTTACCAAATAAATGGAAACGGGAACGTGTTCGCGGCGTAATGCATTCAAGAAAGGGTCTTGTAGAAGTTGTCCTTTGGTTGTCATTGTTATTAAACTCCGATGTTATTATTGCGAACCTGTTTTCAGGTTCAAAAACGGGCGCAAACGCCCAGCCGTAAAGGATTTGAATTGTAATTCAAACTGGCGGTTTTACCAAATTCTTTTTGTTATTTGGCTTATAAGTTTTGACCGCAATAGATTTCAGGCTGCCTACATGACTTTTCCATCTCCATTGTTTCCCTATCTTGCGCAAACAGGTGTGCAAAGCATTGCCAGTTTAACCGCGCTGGCGATTTCGCCCGATGAACGCGCCGAACACGCAGCGGCGTTGCGCCAAATCCTCACCGAGCAAAACGGCTATTTGTCACGCGAACAAAGCAGCGCGTATTACCCCGCCGAGCTGTTGGAATACGCGCTGTATCACCCCGAGCACTATCAGGCATACACCATTAGCGTGTTGATTTTGCTGCAAACGGCGGTGTTTCAAAAGCAATTGTCGCCCGATTTGGATATGGTAACGGAACGTTACTGGAAAGAAGTGCGCGATACGCTGCCCAACACGATGCGGCAGGCGTTGGATGAAGCGTTTCGCTATGTGGCAGGTATGTTCCGGTGGATTGAATAAACCATTTTTCAGGCTGCCTCTGGCTGTGCCACACACCAAGCAAGCGAATCATAAACATTAAATTAATCAACATGATAAGGTAGCATGAAACAGGCAAACCGTGTTTCAGGCTGCCGCAATCTAGGCAAAAGCAAAACCATGAAACTTAACCCCGAACAACAAGCCGCCGTGGAATATTTAGGCGGCGCATTATTTGTGCTGGCTGGCGCAGGCAGCGGCAAAACGCGCGTCATCACCGAAAAAATCGCCTACATGATTACGCAGGCGGGCTACAAGCCGCACCATATCGCGGCGATTACGTTCACCAACAAGGCGGCGAAAGAGATGCAAGAGCGCGTGTCGGCGCGGCTGGGGCGCGAGCAAACGCGCGGTTTAACCGTGTGCACGTTTCACTCGCTGGGGATGCGGATTTTGCGCGAAGAAGCGCAACACATTGGCTACAAAAAGAATTTTTCCATTCTGGATGCGTCCGATAGCG
>CAJPSG010000219.1 GCA_905373195.1 Kingella oralis | reverse complement strand
GGTTGATAAGGTGGCTGGGGAGAAATTGAATGCTGGACATGATGAGAATTAGCGTTGAAATAAGTGGGCGGATTATAGCAAAGGCAGCCTGAAAGCCGATAAGGCAATGTTTCAGGCTGCTGTTGTCAATGGATTTTCAGGCTGCCTTGGGGTGGCGTGTGGGTGGCTTGTTGAGATTGTGTAAACCAATAAAGCCCTGTTGGGCACATCATTGGGCGACGAGCTGTCGCCGCTCCATTTTAGGTTTCGGGCTGCCTCAAATCATCAAAGGCAGCCTGAAAAAGCAAAAACCGCTTGGTGTTGTGCCAAGCGATTTTTTTGCGGGATAGATTGATTTTCAGGCTGCCTCTGCCCGCCCATTTTTGTAATTACACGAAATAAAATCCCACCCTTTTGCTGGTGCGTTCATTCTCTCGCTCGCCATTTTTTTCCTAACCTGCATCACTTCATAGCAAAAACACTATGATTTATAAACAAAAATCAATATTTGTCGCCAGCAAACATTAGTAAACTTAGTCTAACAAATTTTAACAAACCATCTTGACAGACTACATGTAACTACAATACATTACCCCGCACGGCATCCCGCCGTTTCCACTATCAAAAAGAAAACAAACCATGAACACAAACACCACCCATCCGCGCGATGTCTATTTCTTTGGCACGTGCATCTTAGATATGTTTATGCCCCAAGCAGGCATGGATGCCATGACGCTGCTGGAATCTCTAGGCATCAACGTGCATTTCCCCATGGAACAAAGCTGCTGCGGGCAGCCTGCTTATACGTCTGGACACGAACAAGAAGCGTTTAACGTTGCCAAAGCCCAGCTGGATTTATTCCCCGAAGATTGGCCCATTGTCGTGCCATCAGGCTCATGCGGTGGCATGATGAAGCTACATTGGCCCACCCTGTTTGCGGGCAGCGAATACGAAGCGCGCGCCAACGAGCTTGCCGGTCGCGTGGTGGAGTTCACCCATTTTCTGCTCAACATCGGCTATCAGCCCGAAGATAAAGGCGAGCCAATTAAAGTTGCCGTGCACACTTCTTGCACCGCCCGCCGCGAAATGGGCGTGCATCTCACAGGCTGGAAGCTGATAGACAGCCTAAAAAACGTGGAGCGCGTGGTACACGACCACGAAAGCGAATGCTGCGGCTTCGGCGGCACATTCTCGGTGAAACATCCCGATATTTCAGGCGCAATGGTGAGCGACAAAGTCGCCGCGCTCAAAGAAACCGAAGCGGTGGAAATTGTGAGCGCGGACGCGGGCTGCATGATGAACATCGGCGGCAAAATTGAAAAAGACGAGCCCAATATGCCGCGCCCCAAACACATTTCCACCTTCTTGCTGGAACGCACGGGGGTGAAAGCATGAACGCACGCGAGAACATTTTAGCCAAGCTGCGTCAAGCCAACGCCTACCCGATGGCTGAACCGCAAACCGCTGATTACTATCAAGAAATGTCGCCCACATGGGACAACGAAGTGGAACGCCTGAAACATTGGGCAAAAACCATGCGCGCGGTGAAAACCGAAATTTTTTGGGTGCGCGAAAGCGATTGGGAAAAAACGCTGGTGGAAGTGGCGCAGCAAAAAGGGCTGCGCAATATGCTGCTTTCGCCGCAAACCGCGCACGGCAAACGCGCCCAAACCGCGTTAGCGCAAGCAGGATTAGCCACGCGCGGCTTTGAGCAGAAAATTGACGATTGGAAAGACGATTTCTTTGCCAACGTGGACGCGGGTTTTACCGCTTCGCTGTGCGGCATCGCGCATACGGGCACGGTGATGCTGGTTTCATCGCCCGAAGAGCCGCGCAGCCAAAGCCTTGTTCCCCCCGTGCATTTTTGCTTGTTTGACACGCGCAAGCTGTATGACACGTTTTACGCCGCGCTCACAGGCGAAAACTTGGTTGAGGCGATGCCCACCAACATTATTCTGATTTCAGGCCCGTCCAAAACCGCCGATATTCAGCTCACATTGGCGTTTGGTGCGCACGGGCCGCGCGATTTGGTGGTGCTGGCGGTGTTGCCCGAACACATCAACCCTGCCGATTTGGAGGAACAAGCATGACCACGCAAGTAATCAAAATCCACCCGCGTCCCGAAACCTTCAAACAAAACACCGAAGCCGCGCTTGCCGACAAACCGCTGCGCAAAAGCCTGCGCACCGCCATGGACATGCTGATGACCAAGCGCAAACTGGTGTTGTCGGACGAAGAGGAATTGCAAATGCTGCGCACCCTATGCGAGCACGTTCGCCAACACGCGCTGTCTAAACTGCCCGATTTGCTGGAACAGCTGGAAAGCAATCTCACCCGCCTTGGCGTGCGCGTGCATTGGGCGGAAACCGTGGAAGAAGCGCAACAAATCATCTACGGCATCATGGAAACGCACAACGCCAAGCTGATGGTGAAGGGCAAATCTATGGTGAGCGAAGAAATTGAGCTGAACCACCATTTAGAAAGCAAAGGCATGCGCGCGGTGGAAAGCGATTTGGGCGAATTTATCGTGCAAATGGCAGGCGAAAAACCCACGCATATTGTGATGCCCGCCATTCACAAAACCAAAGAGCAAGTAAGCCAGCTTTTCCACGACAACTTGGGCACAGAACTCACCGATGATGTGGACAAGCTCACCGGCTTTGCCCGCCAAGCCCTGCGCGATATTTATCGCACCGCCGATGTGGGATTGAGCGGCGTGAACTTTGCCGTAGCCGAAACGGGCACGCTGTGTTTGGTGGAAAACGAGGGCAACGGCCGCCTTTCCACCACCGTGCCGCCCGTGCACATCGCGATTACGGGCATTGAAAAAGTGGTCGCCAAGCTTACCGATGTGGTGCCGCTATACAGCCAGCTGCCGCGCACCGCGATTGGGCAAAACATCACCACTTATTTCAACATGATTACGGGCCCGCGCCGCTGCGAAGAGCTGGACGGCCCGCAAGAAATGCACCTTGTGCTGCTGGATAATGGGCGCACCCAAGCCTACGGCGAAGAGCAAATGCGCCGCACCTTGCAATGCATCCGCTGTGGCGCGTGCATGAACCATTGCCCTGTTTACACGCGCGTGGGCGGTGCAGCCTACGGCACAACTTATCCTGGCCCGATTGGCGAGATTATTTCGCCGCATTTGATGGGCTTGGACAAAACGCGCGATTTGCCCACCGCCTGCACCATGTGCGGCGCGTGCGTGGAAGTTTGCCCCGTGAAAATCCCGATTACCGAGCAAATGCAACGCCTGCGCCAAGAAGCGCAACGCTCGCCCACAGAGCAAGTGGCGTATCCGATTAAAGGGCAAGGCGCGTCATACAGCACAGGCGAGAGCATGGCTTGGCGCGTGTTTAGCGGCTCGTTTGGCAAGATTAAGGCGTATCGCACGCTGGGCTGGGCGGCAACCACGTTCCGCGCGCTCACACCGCCGTGGCAGCTTGGTTGGACGGAAAACCATGCGCCGATGCGCCCTGCGGCGAAAACTTTGCATCAGATGATGAAAGAGAAGAACAAGCGCAAGTAGGCTTGGGAATTGATGAATTAGGCAGCCTGAAAACGAGCGAAGCGAGTTCCAGCAAAGCTAAAACAACATTCCAA
>CAJPSG010000218.1 GCA_905373195.1 Kingella oralis | reverse complement strand
CAAGATTCCCGCCTGCGCGGGAATGACGGCATTTCTCGTTGTTCAGGCTGCTGCTAGGGTTTGCAAAGGGTTCAGATGGCATGAAAGGCAGCCTGAAAAGGAATCACACCGTTTTCAGGCTGCCTCAATATAGCGCGTTGGCGGCTCGCCGACATTTTTGTTCACATCCAGCGCGGTAGGTTTAATGCACCATTTGGCGGCGAGCCGCCGCTCCATTGCGCGCCGCCGTTACCCCACGCGATAAAACGCTAAACTGCCGAGCAAGTTGGGCAGCATTTCTACGCGGTGGTTGCCTGTCATCACGGTGCGTTCCAGCACGCGGATTTGGTTTTTGGCGCACAGTTGGTCAAAGTCTTGCAGCGTGCACCAATGGATGTTGGGCGTGTTGTACCATTGATACGGCATCCGCTCGGACACGGGCATATGCCCACCCAGCGCGATTTGCAGGCGGTTGCGCCAGTAGCCGAAATTGGGAAAGGTTACGATGGCTTGCTTGGCAACGCGGGTTAAGTCGCGCAGGATGTTTTCGGTGTTTTGCATGGCTTGGATGGTTTGGCTAAGCACGATGATGTCAAAGCTCTGGTCGGCAAAGGTGGTTAGCCCGTGTTCTAGGTCGGCTTGGATAACGTTGATGCCGCGTTCTATGGCGGCTTGCACGCTGTTGGCGTTGATTTCTATGCCGTAGCCTGTGCATTGTTTGCTTTGGGTGAGCGCGGATAGCAGCGCGCCGTCGCCGCAGCCGAGGTCTAACACATGGGATTTTTCGGGAATCCAGTCGTAGATGAGTTGTAGGTCGTTGCGTAGTGTCATGGTGGGGTCTCTTTTGTTTGGTTTCAGGCTGCCTTTTAGTAGCGCAATAGGCAGCCTGAAAAATGATTTAAGGATGGATGGTTCTCACTCCGCCAATTCCCAAACCTGCTTGCTCGATTGCCAGCGCAGATAGGGGGCAACATAGCCATCTTGGTAGCGGATTTCGTATTCGCTGGGGCTGTGGCGGATGTAGTTGGGCTGCCAGCCTTGTTTGTTGTGTTTGAAGCCGAGCGGGATAAGTTCGGCTTCGTTGTTTTCAGGCAGCCTTTGGTGGCTGCGCTGGAATTGTTGGATTTGGGCGATGATTTGGTTGCCAAGCTGGATGTCTTTGTGTCGCCGCCATTGGGTAGGCAGGTTGAGATACGCCAAGCCGATGGCAACGAGTATCGCCATGCCGAGCAGGGTTTGGATAAAGGTTTTCATGGTTTACACGCTGATGTTGTTCATATAGGCGCGCACGGCGTTGTGGTATTGCGGGTCGTTTAGCAGGAAGGCATCGTGTCCGTGTTGGCTGGGCACTTCTACATATTGCACGTTTTTGCGCGCGGCGATGAGGGCGCGCACCAGCTCGCGCGAGCGTTCGGGGGAAAACCGCCAATCGGTGCTGAAACTGGCGATAAAGTAGTTGGCTTGGGTGTGTTGCAGCGCGGCTTGTAGGTTGTCGTTGTATTCGGCGGCGGGGTCAAAATAATCTAGGGCTTTGGTCATCAGCAGATAGGTGTTGGCATCAAAGGTTTCGGCGAATTTGTCGCCTTGATGGCGCAGGTAGCTTTCTACTTCAAAGTCAATATCGTAGTTGTAGTTGTAGTGTTCGTTGCGCAGTTGTCGCCCGAATTTGTTGCCTAAGCCGTGTTCGGCGAGGTAGGTGATGTGCCCCATCATGCGGGCGGTGCGCAAGCCGCGGCGGGGTTTGGTGTGGTGTTGCAGATAGTTGCCGCCGTGAAAATCGGGGTCGGTGATGATGGCTTGGCGGGCAACGTCGTTGAAGGCGATGTTTTGGGTGGAAAGTTTGGGCGCGGAGGCAATCACAAGGGCATGGCGCACGCGGCTGGGGTAGTCTATTGTCCATTGCAGGGCTTGCATGCCGCCCAAGCTGCCGCCGACTACGGCTGCCCATTGTTCTATGCCAAAGTGGTCGGCAAGCTGGGCTTGGGTGTTCACCCAATCGCGCACGGTTACCAGCGGGAAATCTGCGCCGTATGGCTCGCCTGTGGCGGGGTTGATGCTGGTTGCGCCTGTGCTGCCTGCGCAGCCGCCTAGGTTGTTGAGCGCAATCACGAAAAATTTGTTGGTGTCTATCGGTTTGCCTGCGCCAATCATGTTGTCCCACCAGCCCGCGTATTTGTCGTTGGGGTGGTGTCGCCCTGCGGCGTGGTGGTTGCCCGATAGCGCATGGCAGATGAGCACGGCGTTGCTTTTGCTGGCGTTGAGTTCGCCGTAGGTTTCTATGATGAGTTGGTAGCTGGGCAGTGTGCTGCCGTTTTGCAGGGTGATGGGGTGGGGGAACTGAATGATTTGCGGGGTGATGATTGTGGTGCTGGTGATGGTCATGGCGGGATGGGGTGGATAAAAATAAGGCGCGATTATAGCGCGAGTTGGGCGGGCAAAGGCAGCCTGAAAACAGGGAATGGGCGCGATTGCTGTCATCTGGTCGCGCAATTTACGCTACAATCTTGCTCTTTCAGGCTGCCTTACAAGGAAACATTATGTCGCTTAAATTCAGCAAAATGCACGGCTTGGGCAATGATTTTATGGTGATAGACGGCATCAACCAAACGTTTACGCCCAACGCCGCCCAAATCGCGCAATGGGCAAACCGCCATTTGGGCATTGGCTTTGACCAACTGCTGCTGGTGGAACGCGCGCAAACAGCGGATGCCGATTTTCGCTATCGCATTTTCAACGCCGATGGCGGCGAAGTGCAGCAATGCGGCAACGGCGCGCGCTGCTTTGCCAAATTTGTGCACGACAAGGGTTTAACCGACAAAACGCAGATTGCGGTGGAAACCGCTGCGGGCATCATCAAGCCGCAGATTCAGCCCAACGGCTTGGTTACGGTGGACATGGGCGCACCGCGCTTTTTGCCCAACGACATCCCTTTCAGGCTGCCTGCTGATGGCTCAGAAACGGCAGGCGCGCTCACGCATCAAATCGTGTGGGATAACCGCCAGCCCGCGATTGCCGCCAGCCTAGTGAGCATGGGCAACCCGCACGCCGTGCTGCGCGTGGACGACACGAAAACCGCGCCCGTTGCCGAAATCGGCGCGGCGTTGCAGCAGCACGCGCAGTTTCCCGAGCGCGTGAACGTGGGCTTTATGCAGGTAATCAACCCCACCCACATCGCGCTGCGCGTGTTTGAGCGTGGCGTGGGCGAAACGCTGGCTTGCGGCACGGGCGCGTGCGCGGCGGTGGTGGCGGGAATGCGGCAAGGCTGGCTGGCAGCGGGCGAAACGGTGCGCGTGTCGCTGCGCGGCGGCGATTTGTTTATCCAATGGCACAACGGGGGGAATGTGATGATGACGGGCGCGGCGGTGTTGGTGTTTGATGGCGAGTTGGCGTAAGTGTGCCAGAGGCAGCCCGAAAAAACAGCCCAACCGCACGGCGGCGATGCGCCCACAAGTGATAAACCGTTGCCACACCATTTTAGATTTCAGGCTGCCTTGATGCTGCTGCCAATGGTTGATGCTGAGCGGGGTGCAGGGGCTTGCCCCTGCTCGTGGTAGGCGGCGAAACGCCTGCACTGGCAAAAAATAGAGAATGCAAAAAGGCAGCCTGAAAAG
>CAJPSG010000217.1 GCA_905373195.1 Kingella oralis | reverse complement strand
TCTTTGTTTGGGAAAGTGTTGCACTTGTGAGGCGAATGTAAGGCAGCCTGAAAATACACTTTCAGGCTGCCTGTTGCGATACGGGTGATGCGGAAACGAGTTTGCACTTCTTAAATGCTTTTCAGGCTGCCTTATGGTTCACAAGGCAGCCTGAAAACGTTTTACCCAATTATTTACGCAGACCCAAGCGGGTGATGACGTTGCGGTAGGTGTCCGCATCGGTGCGGCGCAAGTATGCCAACAAGCGGCGGCGTGCGCTCACCATTTTCAACAAGCCACGACGGCTGTGTTTGTCTTTGGGATGGGCTTTGAAGTGTGGCGTCAAATCGTTGATGCGGAAAGTGAGCAATGCGATTTGCACTTCGGATGAACCTGTGTCGCCCTCTTTGCGTTGAAAGTCTTTGATAATTTGGGCTTTTTGTTCTACGCTTAACATAGTAACTTCCTAAAAAAAATAATGCCTTGCGGCGGACAAGTTTGCCGAGTAGGACGTGCCATACCCGTTTGCAAACTCCGAATTCGTTTCGCGCGTGCCAAACGAAGTGCGGATTATGCCACAGTTTGCCGCAAGGCGTGAGACATTTTTGCGTGCAAGGCGTTGATATTGCTTGTTTACAGGTTTTCAGGCTGCCTTATGCCCGCCATGCGAGCCTGCCATACAACGTTTTCAGGCTGCCTATCGCGATAGAGGCAGCCTGAAAACGTTTGTGTATCAATGAGGATTAGTTAGATGAATCCACCAACACTTCTTCGCCATAGCCACCGTTCACGGGCAAGGGGCGGTTGGTGCTCACGGATGGGCGAATCACGCGAATGCCGCGAATGCCTGCTTCACGGGCGGCGAGTACGTCATCGTTGCTGTCGCCGTAGTGAATTTTGGATTGGGCTTTAACGATGTAGGCGGTTTTGTCGTATTTGTAGGGCGCAACGGGCGTGTCGCGGGTGTAGCTGATGGGCTTCATGTTTTTCACGCCAAAGGTGCGTTCCAAGATTTTGGCGAGTTGATCCATGGTGCCGTCTTTATGTTTTTTGGCGGGGGTGCGCCCTGTGATGAACACCACTTGGTCGCCACGCGCTTGGTGCATTTCAATCAGTTTTTTGGCGGATTCTTTGGGGATGGAGCTCAAATCGCAGCCATCGGCAACGTAATCCCAGAATTTTTGGTTGTGCAAATATTCAAAGCCGTTGGGCGACCATTTGTTGCGCCCATAGTAGAAGCATTGTGAAGACACGAGCACGGTGTCGTCAATGTCAAAGCTCACGGTCATGGGTGGCATATCTTTGATGCTTTCGCGGATTTCGTCCACGGTTACCCAGCGCACATCGGGGCTTTTCACGATGTCGGTAGAGGTGATGCCTTTGTGGTCGTAGGGCACTTTGGGGCCTTTGGCAAAGGCGGGGATGGCGGCGAGCATCAGCGCAGCCAGCGCGGTTGTTTTCAGCATAGACATGGTTTTCTCCTATTCCTATTGGAAAGTAGTGGTTAAGATTTGTTTACAGAAAAACCGCGATATTTTACGTTAGTTAATTTGGTTTAGCAAACGTGGCTAAAATGCTTTTCAGGCTGCCTCAGGCGCATATAGGCAGCCTGAAAACTACAACAGCGGGCTAAACAAGCGCACCGTGTTTTCCACCAAGCCCCAAATCTTATCGCGCTGCTGCCAATGCGTGAGCGAAATCAGGCGGCTGTCGCGCAAATATTGTTGCTGCAACTGCGCGATGGCTTGCGTGGTGAGCGCATCGTAAATCGCCAAGCTGATTTCCAAATTCAAGAAAAAGCTGCGCATATCCATGTTCACCGTGCCAAACAGCGCATAATCATTGTCCACCGTCAGCGTTTTCGCGTGCAGCAAGCCGCCGTCAAACAGCGCAATTTTTACGCCTGCATTCAACAGATTGGGGTAATACGCTCGCGAAGCCCAGCGCACGAGCAGCGAATCCACCTTCGCGGGCAAAATCAGGGTAACGTCCACGCCGCGCTTGGCTGCGGTGGTGAGCGCGGTCAGCAGCAATTCATCGGGCACAAAATACGGCGTGGTAATCATCACGCGCGATTTCGCCGCATGGATGGCGCACACAATCGTTTCGTAAATCACAGGGTCGGACTGGTTGGGCGCAGACGGTATCACTTGGGCAATCGCATCGCCCGATTGGCGTTTGATGGTGAGCAACTCGGGGATTTTGTCGCTGATTTGCTCAATTTGCTGCTGCACTTCGGTTAAATTTTCATCCGTTTCTACCGCCACATCGGCATAAAACACCGCCGCCAATTCCAGCACAATTTCGCCGCGACAGCGCATCATCACATCCACCCATTCGCCCACACCCGCGCCTTGCTTGAAAAACCGCGGGTCCACCAAATTAAAGCTGCCCGTGTAGGCAACCAAATTATCCACAATCAAAATTTTGCGGTGGTTGCGCAAATCGCTGCGCGCAAACAAGGTTTTAAACAGCCCCACAGGCAACGCCGCCACAATCCGCACGCCCGCTTCGCGCAACTGCACCTCCCATTCGCTGCCAAAAAACGCGCCGCTGCCCACCGCGTCCGCCAAAATCGTGCATTCCACGCCGCGCTTTGCCGCATCGCGCACCGCGCCCAGCAGCGTTTGAATTTTCCCTTGCGGCTCAATAATATAAAACGCCAGCGCACACGTTTGCTGGGCAGCCTGAATATCCGCCAGCATGGCATCAATGATTTCATCCGTTTGCGTGAGCAAGCGCATGGCGTTGTTTTCGCTCGGCGCAAGCCCCGTAACGCTGGTGGCAACATGGCTGATGCCTTGATAACGCTGCTGCATTTGGCGGTTCAGCTCGGCATTGCCATCGCCCAAATGCTGCTCGGCAAACGCGCGGTAAAACGCATTCATCTGCGCGCTGCGCTTGGCGCGCGCCGTCCCCAGCCGCGGCTCACCAATCACAAAATACGCCATCACGCCAAACACGGGAAACACAAACAAAATGATGAGCCACGCAAACGCCGTGCCCGTATTGCGCTGCTTATACAACACGCGAATCACGCAGGCGACCACCGCCAGAATGTGCAGCCAAAGAAAGACTTGTGTCCAAGAAATATCCAAATCCATGTTTACCTCATTCAATCAATCAAATATCAGCAGCCTGAAATTCTAACCGCGTTTCGTTTGCATAAAAAGGCAGCCTGAAAACAGTTTACCGTTTTCAGGCTGCCTTTGATTCAGCGATTATTGAACTTTAATTTCAACATCCACGCCTGCTGGCAAGTCCAGCTTCATCAGCGCGTCAGTTGTTTTGTCGGTCCAATCCACGATGTCCATCAAGCGCAAGTGCGTGCGAATTTCCAATTGCTCACGCGAAGTTTTGTTCACGTGGGGAGAACGCAAAATGTTGAAACGCTCAATTTTAGTAGGCAAAGGAATCGGACCTTTTACCACTGCGCCTGTGCGTTTGGCGGTTTCAACGATTTCTTGTGCCGAACGGTCAATCAAGCTGTAATCATACGCTTTCAAGCGGATACGGATTTTTTGGTTTGCCATCAGTCTGTATCCTTGTATTAAGCAATAATGCTAGCCACAACGCCCGCACCTACTGTGCGACCACCTTCGCGAATCGCAAAGCGT
>CAJPSG010000216.1 GCA_905373195.1 Kingella oralis | reverse complement strand
ACCGTGTTGGCGTTGGATTTTATTTTGACGGCGTTTATGTTTACTTAGGGGGCTGCTGGCAATCAACATTTTGGCGGCTTTTGCGTCCTAAAACGGCATCTGCCGCGTTAAAAATACTCGCCAATGGACGGCATTGGCTCGCATTTTTGCCTTGCATCTACCATTTTATGACGCAAAATCCGCTTCAAAAGTTGAATGCCAACAGCCCCTAGGCAGCCTGAAAATGAAAAATATGCCCTATGGCAGCATGATTGCGATTTGGATTTGGTGCACAATTTGTAGCCAGCCCATGTTTGGTTACTTAATGTTTATCCCCGCCCCATTTGCAGTGCTGTGGTGGATTATCCAAGCGATACGGGTGTTGAGGCAGCCTGAAAACTGGCGGCGGCACAAAATCATCGGCGCAGCGTGGCTGATTGGGCTGGCGGCGTGTTTTGCCATCAACGCTTATTATGTTTACGCCGCCGAACAAGATATGCGCCAAGTCGTCGCCGATATAGAACGCTACCGCGCGCAACACGGCAAATACCCCGATAAGCTAGACGACACAGGCACGCGCGTGAAACAAGATATGCAGCATGCACGATACGGCAAGATGAAAGACACCAACCAAGTTTATTTGGTTTACAAAGTGCCTTACATCATATTTGATTACTACCGCTATGATTTCCAAACCCAGCAATGGGAACATGGCGACTAATTGAGGCAGCCTGAAAACGCCTTTCCCGCCTCGCTCCATTCAATCAAACACAACCGCAGCCCATTTTCAGGCTGCCTCAGCAAAGGATCATCCATGAAAAAAGCCATCCTAGAATTTTGGGTCGGACTGTTCGTCCTACTCGGTTTTGCCGCGCTGGGCATCCTCGCCTTTCGCGTTGCCAGCGGCGGCAACAGCTTTGGCAAGCCCGTTGCCACCTACACCGTTTACGCCCAGTTTGACGACATCGGCAGCCTGAAAGTGCAAGCCCCGATAAAATCCGCAGGCGTGTTAGTTGGGCGCGTGAGCGATATTCAGCTAGACCCGCAAACCTTCCAAGCCAAAGTGAGCATGCAAATTGAGCAAAAATACGCATACAGCGTGGATGCCAACGCCGCCATTTTGACTTCGGGCTTGCTGGGCGAACAATACATCGGCTTAACCCAAGGCGGCGAAGAAGAAAAACTGAAAAACGGCGACACCCTTTCCATGACCACTTCCGCGCTGGTGTTGGAAAACCTGATTAACAAATTCGTCAGCAGTTTTATGAACAAAGACAGCCAAAGCACGCATGCTGCATCAGGCGCAGAATAGGCAGCCTGAAAACGGTTTTACACTCCCGCGCATTGCCACCCGCCCCCACAATCCGCTAAACTGCCTGCCCCCAAAAACTGTGGGACATAAACCCCCAATCCGAAAGTGAACAACATGAAAAAATCTCCCATCCTAGCCGCCCTTGCCATCAGCGCGTTAAGCATCAACCTTGCCTTCGCCGCCCCGCAAGATGCGTCTAACCAAATCAAAGAAAATTCCACGCAAATGCTCAAAATCTTGAAGCAAGCCAATGGCAAAAACGACACCGCCGTGCGCAAACAAGCCGAAAACTACGCCTTGCCCTATTTTGACTTTACCCTGATGACCCGCCTATCCGTGGGCGCGCCGTGGAACAAAGCCACCGCCGCGCAAAAACAAACATTGGTAAATGAGTTTCGCACCATGCTGATTCGCACCTATTCGCGCCAAATGTTGAACTACAAAAACGCGCAAGTGGTGGTGAAAAACGCCATCGCCAAGCCCAGCAGCATGCTGCCGACCAAAGAGCAAATTGATGTGCGCGCCACCATCACCAACCCAGGGCAACAGCCCGTGGAAGCCGTGTTCAGCACCTATCAAGACGGCAATAAATACAAAGTGTTTAACGTGGTGTTTGAAGGCGCGTTTGCCCTTGTGCAAAGCCAAAAACAGCAATTCAAACCCATTTTAGACAGCAAAGGCATAGACGGCTTAATCGCCGATTTAAAAGCCAAAAACGGCAGCAAATAATGCAAAGCGAAATCCGCGACAACACGGTATATGTGCAAGGCGAAGTGAGCGTGCAAACGGTGAACCAAGCCACGCTTGCCCAGTTTACGCAGCAATGTAGGCAGCCTGAAATCCACGCCATCGATTTAAGCCAAATCACCCGCGCCGATTCCGCCTGCTTATCGCTGTTGCTTACCGCCTTGCGCCAAAAAGCACAAGGCAGCCTGAAAATCCATAATCCGCCGCCCAGCGTGCGCGATTTGGCGCAACTTTACGAGATAGAAGAATGGATAACCGCCTGAAAATGGGGCTTACTTGCCTGCTGCTCGCCATCAGTTTCCACAGCCACGCAGAAGGCACGCCCGACCCCTACGAACGCTACAACCGCGCGATGTTTAAATTTAACGACAAAGCCGACCAATATGTGTTCACGCCCGTGGCACGCGGCTATCGCAAAGTAACACCCAAGCCCGTGCGCACCGCCGTGGGCAATTTTTTCAACAATCTGCGCGATGTAAAAAGCATGGGCAACAACATCTTGCGCGGACACATCGGCAAAGCAGGCGGCGATTTTATGCGCGTGGCGGTTAACACCACCTTTGGCATCGGCGGCTTAATTGACATCGCCAGCGCAGCCAATATGCCCAACCACAAAACCACGTTTGGCGACACGCTGGCTTCTTGGGGCTGGAAAAACAGCAATTATTTTGTGATGCCGCTGTTTGGGTCGAGCACCGTGCGCGACACCGTGGGCGAGGGTGTGAGCATGGCTTATTCGCCGCAGGGCGCAATCATCCATGACCGTACTGCCAATTATTCGCTCACAGGGTTAAACGCGGGAGATGGGCGCGAAAAATTGCTGGACACTACCGACACGCTCAACGAAATGGCGTTAGATAAATACGTTGCCATGCGCGATGCCTACATGGCTTTGCGCAACAAGCAACTGGGCAACGCCGCAGCCATCCAACCCGAAGACGGCTTAATTGACCCTGAAGCTGCCCCCGCCAGCAGCGAACCGCAAATTGCGCTGCCCACCGCCATGCAGCCTGAAAACACAACGCAGCCTGAAAATCCAACCACCCCCGCGCAGGAGTAAGTATTATGTATGAAGTGAACCGCAGCGTATTCATCGTTATCCCCAACGAACCTTTTTGGTATTGGCTCAACAGCCTGCCCGACAGCGATTTGTCCGGCATCACGCTCGAAGACTTGCAAGACGATGCCAATTCCTATCTGGTGGATGCCTGCGAAAACGCCGACGCGCTGTGGGAGGAAATCGAAAACCGCGTGGAAGAAATTTTTGCCGCCGAGCTGGGCGATTGGTGCGAAGACGAAAGTCTGTGGCCCGATTTGCATCCCGATATTTTCCGCGAATGGTTTGACATTGAGCTATCCAGCATCGTAACCGATTTGAGCAGCGAACCTTTGCAGCGCGAAGCGTTCGGTGCGATTGAGTTTGATTGATGTGCCAAAGGCAGCCTGAAATTCGCTTTATTCGTTTTCAGGCTGCCTCAATCGTTGTTCACATAAAACGGCGGATGTTTCTATCCGCCTGTTTGTTGTTTAACGTAGCCCATTAAGGCAGCCTGAAAACGCGCCCTTGGCTGTCGGT
>CAJPSG010000215.1 GCA_905373195.1 Kingella oralis | reverse complement strand
CCACCGCGCCAAAAATTTCATAAAAAGTTTCATCATGTATCCTTTCGTAAATCCTTTGGTTTGATTTAAACCTGTATAACTCTTTGGTCTCCTTTCCCAAAGAGTTATTTTTTTGCTTATCAGGCAGCCTGAAACGGCAAATGCAACAATCCGCAAGGTGTGCAGCTTTGCTGCGCACGCCGTAGCCAAGCGCAGAGGCAGCCTGAAACCCAAAATCTGCTTTTCCCCATCTTTCAAAGCACATACAATCCTTTTCTTTCCCATTTCTTTACATCAATTATGACCGTCCCTTTTATAGAATTTGAAAACGTTGCTTTTGCCTATGGCGAGCGCCCGATTTTGCAAAACGTGAGTTTTGCGGTGGAACAAGGGCGATTTGCCGCGATTATGGGCGGCTCGGGCAGCGGCAAAACCACGCTGATGCGTTTGATTACGGGGCAACTGCGCCCCAGCGCAGGCAAAATTTTGCTCAACGGGCGCGATTTGGGCGCGTTTTCGGCGCACGAATTAAACGAACATCGCCGCCGCATGGGCGTGTTGTTTCAGCAGGGCGCGTTGTTTACCGATTTGAATGTGTTTGATAATTTGGCGTTTCCGATGCGCGAGCTCACTCGGCTGCCTGAAAGTGTGATACGCGATTTGGTGCTGTTGAAACTGAACGCGGTGGGCTTGCGCGGCGTGGAAAGTTTGATGCCGGCGGAATTGTCGGGCGGCATGGCGCGGCGCGTGGCTCTGGCACGCACGATTGCGCTAGACCCCGAGCTGATGCTGTTTGACGAGCCGTTCACAGGGCTAGACCCGATTTCGCTGGGCGTGATCGCGCATTTGATTCATCGCGTAACCAAGGCGCTGCGCTCCACCAGCATTATGGTGACGCACGATGTGGGGCATTCGCTCAATTTGGTGGATCAGATTATTTTCTTGGCGCACGGCGAGATTGTGTTTTCAGGCAGCCCTAGCGAGATGGAAAACAGCGATTCGGCTTGGGTGCGGCAGTTTGTGCGCGGCGAGCCGAATGGACCGGTGGCGTTTCGCTATCCCGCGAAAACGAGTTTGCAGCAAGATTTGTGGGCGGCAAAATCGTGAAAAGCACCAACGCATTTTCAGGCTGCCTTAAATGATAAGGCAACCTGAAAATGGATTTTTGTATTGCATGGAGTTGCATGATGAGCCAATTAAGCAAACTGGCACGGTTTAAAGCATCGGATATAAGCAAAACCCTGCGCCCGATAATTAAAATAGACTGCATGGCGCATTGTTTGCTGTGTGCGATGGGCTTTATTCTGCTGCAAAAGAATATGTATGGTGCGCTTGCGGCGGTGTTTTTGTTTACGCCTTTGGTTATCGCTATGGGGGCGGTCGCAATGGCGTTAATGAAGTTAGACCACGAAGAGAAAAAGGAATTTTTTGGCTATTGGTTTCCGATTGAAATACCGCGCATCTATTCAGGCAAGCCTTTTGGCTTGGGCGCGATTTATTTGTGGTTTATATTGTGGAGCTTAATGTGTGTGGGCGTGTATTTTGAATTGTTGCCGCTTGCTCGCGTAACGATTGTGGATTATTTGGCGGCGTTTGTTGTATCTTTTTTGCAGCTTTGGGGCGCGGCGGTGGTGTGTTTTCATTTGGTGTATGTGTTTTTCTATCAATCGGATATGTAGTGCAACGCATTTTCAGGCTGCCTCAACCGCATTAGGCAGCCTGAAAATGGATTTTAAGGAACGCAAACCATGCTAACCGAGCTGTATCACGAATGGCAAAGCTATCCCACAATTCTCCATTTCGCCGACCAGTGCGCGTTGATGCGGCGGTTGCGGCAAATTCCGCTTGCCGAAATCCAGCAGCCTGCGCTGTTTGCCGCGGTGTTGGCGCATATTCAAATCTCGCATCAGCATAATGGGCTGTTTGAAATGGGCGAGGCGGATGCGCCGCTGTTTGCCGAATTTGTGGCGTGGGTGGAGGGCTTGTTGGTGTATAATCTTGATTTTGCAAGATATACCGATGGGCTGGGGATGCGATTTACGATAACTGATTGCGATGACTGATTGATTGGGCAGTTTTCAGGCTGCCTCTGTTAGAGGAGACGACCATGAACGTATTAAAACACCATATTCAAAACGAAGACCGCGAGATGGAATGGGCGCTGAACTACAATGCCCCCGATGTTGGCACGCTGCCGTGGCTGCTGTATCCCATCACGCTGTTTAAAACCCAAACGCGCCTGCCCAATGTGGTATTTGCGCTGGCGATGGTGTTGAGTTTGTCGCTGTTTACATGGCAGCCGTGGGTAAGCCTGATTCTTATCGCTGCGTTTGGTGGCTTGTGGTATGTGTCGTATCAAGACGAGATGGGCACCAGCGTGTCGTTGGATTTGTATGACAACGAGTGCTACATTGAAAATGGGCGCGACGCGGAAACGATTGATTTGAAAAACAGCAAATTCATGGTGAACAGCGTGGGCAAGGGCGCGGAGCTGGTGTTGAAAAATCGCGATGGCGAGCAAACCATTTTGCGCCTGTGCGATGCCGACGAGGACGAAGTGAACATCCTAAAACGCTTGGTAAAATACATTGAACATTGCATCGCCACGCCTGCCGAATATCCTGTTGATTCTGGCAACACCATTATTGTGAACGAGCCATCATTCCAACCCAATAAGCAGCCTGAAAACGCCGCCGACCTGTTTAATGAGCCTGTGTTTGGCAACGCCGCGGGTAACGGAAGTAACGATAACGCCCCAGCCGCCGACCCCTTTGCCTATGGGCGACAAACCACCGAGCAAGACGACGAGCCGCTGGAATTTAAATAAGGCAGCCTGAAAACCCAACCACCCCAATAAAACATGAACTTCATCCAATCCACAGGCGCAAAAACCCTAGCCTTTATTCAAACGCTGGGCGCAAACGCCTTATTCCTGCTCAAAATCCTGCTGCTGTTACCGCAAACGCTGCTGCGCGCGCGGCTTACCATCCGCCAAATGTATTTTTCGGGCGTGTTGTCCGTGTTGATTATTGCCGTGTCGGGGCTGTTTGTCGGCATGGTGATTGGCTTGCAAGGCTACACGCAGTTGGCAAAATTTAAATCGGCGGATGTGCTGGGCTTTATGGTGGCGGCTTCGTTGCTGCGCGAGCTGGGGCCTGTGCTCGCCGCGATTTTGTTTGCCAGCAGCGCGGGCGGCGCGATGACCAGCGAAATCGGTTTAATGAAAACCACCGAGCAGCTGGAAGCGATGGATGTGATGGCGGTGAACCCTGTTGCCCGCGTGGTGGCGCCGCGCTTTTGGGCGGGCGTGGTTTCCATGCCATTGCTGGCGTGTATTTTCAATGTGGCGGGGATTTACGGCGGCTATTTGGTGGGCGTGCAATGGCTGGGGCTGGATGCGGGCGTGTTTTGGTCCAATATGCAGAACAATATTGATTGGTCGTATGACGTGTTCAACGGCTTAACCAAATCGCTGATTTTCGGCTCGGCGGTGGCGCTGATTGCCGTGTATCAAGGCTTTCATTGCACGCCCACGGCAGAGGGCATTCTGCGCGCCAGCACGCGCACGGTGGTGTCTTCCGCGCTGACCGTGTTGGCGTTGGATTTTATTTTGACGGCGTTTATGTTTACTTAGGGGGCTG
>CAJPSG010000214.1 GCA_905373195.1 Kingella oralis | reverse complement strand
CCGCATCCGCATTCACAAACAATAATAAGATTTTCAGGCTGCCTCGGATGATTGAGGCAGCCTGAAACGCTATCCCGCGCCCCTACGGCTTGTTGGTAAGCCGTGCGCTGGCAAAATAAACGGTTTAGCTCAACGCGATGGCGGGATTATCGGCGGTTAAAATCGCTTGACGGACAACGGTTGCGCCGAGTTCAGCTTGGGCGTGGCGGGCGATGCTGGCAAGGGCGGCTTCTAAATCGGTGCGGCGGCTGGCGTTGGGGTATTCCAGCACGATAAAGGCGCGGCGGCTACTTTCTGTAATCATGGTGCGTTTGCCATCGCGCCAGTTGAAGCAGCGGCAGACTGCGCCCGCGTCGTCGGTGTAGCAGAGTTCGCCTGCCAGCGTGGGCGAATTTTCCTCGTCGCCAAGCGCGTAAAATTCGTCGCCGCCTTGGGTGATGTGCAGTTTCAGGCTGCCTACAAAGGTGTCAATGTCTTCCGCGCCGCAGGACAAGCCGTATGTGAGGCTAGCAGCGTTGTAGATGTCCACCAGCGGGTTGATGCTGCCTACGCCTTTGCCTTGTTCTACTCGTTTGAGCAGGGCTTCTATGCTGCTGCGCACGCCTTTTTTGGTTTTAAATTGCTGATAGGCTTCGCGCCACACGGCAACGGCGGGGTTTTGGCTGAGCTGTTCGGCGGTCAGGTGTTTTTTGGCGGCGATGTTGGCTTCTGCCAAAAGCTGTTTGATGGCGGTGCTGGATTCGCCTTGGTTGTTGATGTTGTCCAATATCAGCACGGCAAGCTGGGCTTGCGGGAACAGTTGCCAAAAGCTGGCATCGGCGATGAATTGTTGGGTCATGATTTTTTCTTTGGTTGAGGTGGATGGACTTGGCAATTGTACAAAAGTTTCAGGCTGCCTTTCAAACCGCGCATTCGTTATTGCCCATAGGCAGCCTGAAACCCGCATCAACACAAAATCTTAACCTATCTTAAAAAACCGCTTCAATCTCCGCCATAAAATCGGTTAAAATCCCCACGTTTAAAAGCACTTTTTTAACACTCCAAGCGCGAAAAGCAACACCAAGCAACACGTTGTTTGCCGCGCCTAAATCTGGTACAAAAAAATGGATAATAAAGAAATAAATCAAGGACGCCGCCGCTTTCTATCGCTTGCCACTGCTGGGGCAGGCGCAGTTGCCGCCGCAGGGGTGGCAACACCACTTGTGGCAAGCTGGTTTCCCTCTGAAAAGGCAAAAGCCGCAGGTGCTGCTGTTGAAGTGGACATCAGCAAAATCGAATCCGGGCAAATGATTACCGCCGAATGGCGCGGCAAACCGATTTTCGTGTTAAACCGCACCGAGCAGCAGGTAAAAGACTTGCCTTCGTTGGATGGTCAATTAGCCGACCCCAAATCCAATGCCGACCAGCAGCCTGAAAACTGCAAAAACGCCACGCGCTCCATCAAGCCCAATCTTTGGGTGGCCGTGGGCATTTGCACGCATTTAGGCTGCTCGCCCACATTCCGCCCCGATGTGGGCGCGGCAGACTTGGGCGGCGGAAGCTGGAAAGGCGGCTTTTTCTGCCCTTGCCACGGTTCCAAATTTGACCTCGCAGGGCGCGTGTATGCAGGCGTGCCCGCACCCACCAATTTGGTTATCCCGCCATATAAATACACCAGCGACACCGTCGTTTTGATTGGCGAAAGTTAATAGGGGTACATCATGTCAAACCAACAAACAAGCAAAACCAAAGCCTTACTCAACTGGGTGGACGCGCGTTTTCCATTGACCAAGCTATGGAACGACCACGTTGGGCAATACTACGCACCCAAAAACTTCAACTTCTGGTATTACTTCGGTTCGCTCGCTCTGCTCGTTTTGGTAATTCAAATCGTCAGCGGCATCTTTTTGACCATGAACTTCAAACCAGATGGCACCACCAACGCCTACAACCTCCCCGTAGCGTTCACCGCCGTGGAATATATCATGCGCGACGTATCGGGCGGCTGGATTATCCGTTATATGCACTCCACCGGCGCATCGTTCTTCTTTATCGTGGTGTATTTGCATATGTTCCGTGGCTTGATTTACGGCTCATACAAAAAACCGCGCGAATTGGTGTGGATATTTGGCTCGCTGATTTTCCTCGCCTTGATGGCGGAAGCCTTTATGGGCTACTTGCTGCCTTGGGGGCAAATGTCGTTTTGGGGCGCGCAAGTGATTATTAACTTGTTTAGCGCGATTCCCGTGATTGGCCCAGACCTTTCCACCTGGATTCGCGGCGACTTCAACGTATCCGATGCCACGCTCAACCGCTTCTTTGCGCTGCACGTCATCGCTGTGCCATTGGTATTACTCGGCTTGGTGGTCGCCCACTTAATCGCCTTGCACGAAGTCGGCTCCAACAACCCAGATGGCGTAGAAATCAAAAAACTGAAAGATGAAAACGGCATCCCGCTAGATGGCATTCCGTTCCATCCTTACTACACCGTAAAAGACATCTTGGGCGTGGCAGTATTCTTAATCGTGTTCTGCTCCGTGTTGTTCTTTGCGCCCGAAGGCGGTGGCTACTTCTTGGAAGCGCCCAACTTTGACCCTGCCGACCCATTGAAAACGCCGTCTCATATCGCGCCTGTGTGGTATTTCACAGCGTTCTATGCGATTTTGCGTGCCATTCCGTCTTTTTGGGGTACGCAAGTTTGGGGCGTAATTGGCATGGGCGCAGCCGTTGTGCTGATTGCTTTGCTGCCGTGGCTTGACCGTGGCGAAGTGAAATCTATTCGCTATCGCGGCCCCATTTTCAAAACAGCCTTGGTGTTGTTTGTGATTGCCTTTATTGGCTTGATGATTTTAGGCGCAAAGGTAGCAAACGACCAACGCACCTTGGTTGCCCGCATCTTGTCTTGCGTTTACTTTGCTTTCTTTTTGGGCATGCCGTTCTACACCAAACTAGACAAAAACAAACCTGTGCCAGAACGTGTAACCATGAGCACTACCAAGCAAAAAATCATGTTTTTTGTTTATGTGGCGATTACGGCAATTGGCGCGTATTTATTTGCAACCAACATCTAAAAAGGGCAAAGAAAATGAAATCAACATTCAAAAAAACTTTGGCTGCCCTGCTGTTGGCAGCACCCATGATGGCTGGCGCATCAGGCGGCGGGCATTATCCCCACGTTGAGCTAGACCCTCGCGACCAAGTGAGCTTGCAGCGCGGCGCACAAATTTTTGTGAACAACTGCCTCTCTTGCCACTCTGCCGCCGCCATGCGTTTTAACCGCTTGAAAGACATCGGCTTAACCGAAGACCAAATCAAAGAAAATCTGATGTTTACCACCGACAAGGTGGGCGATGTGATGCAGGCACACATGAATCCTACGGACGCGAAAAAATGGTTTGGCACCGTGCCGCCTGATTTGACGCTGATTGCGCGCTCGCGTGGCAATGATTACATCTATGCTTATTTGCGCGGCTTCTACAAAGACCCAACGCGCCCAACGGGCTGGAATAACACGGTGTTGCCCAACGCGGCGATGCCGCACGTTTTGGCTGCGGAGCAAGGCATTCAAGCAGTGAAACTGGATGCCAAGGGCAAGCCTATAATGAAAAAAGACGGAATGGCACGCAAAATCGCATAGAACGC
>CAJPSG010000213.1 GCA_905373195.1 Kingella oralis | reverse complement strand
TCCCCTACGTCCAGCCGAACGCAGCATCCTTTTTTCGGGAAAAAGCGTGCGCTTGCCCGACGACGCGCAAAGCGCGGCTAGTTCGCACGCGCCGAAAAAATTGCGGCTTCACAGAACTGCATTTTCAGGCTGCCTCCACCATCCCACACCCCCCGCCTGAAAGCCTTTCCCCTTCCACCCCATTTCCACACTCATCCCCATGCTCACCAAAAAATCCGCCACCCACATCGCCTACCTGCGCGTACTCGCCTTTGCCATCGCCGCCTTTGTCGTCAATACCACCGAGTTCATCCCCGTTGCCATGCTCACCGACATCGGCAAAGGCTTCAACCAATCCGCCGCCGACACGGGCATTATGATTACCGTGTACGCATGGATAGTCTCGCTTTCCTCGCTGCCCCTGATGCTGCTGTTTGCCCCAATGGAACGGCGCAAACTGCTGTTGGGCTTGTTCACCATATTCATCGCGGGGCACGCGCTGTCGGTTGCCGCGTGGAGCTTTCCCGTGTTGCTGGTTTCGCGCGTGATGATTGCGCTTACCCACGCGCTGTTTTGGTCGATTACCGCCGTGCTGGTGATGCGCGTCGCCCCGCGCGGCAAACGGCAGCAAGCCTTGGGCTGGATGTCGCTGGGCTCGTCAATGGCAACCGTGTTGGGGCTGCCGCTGGGGCGCATCATTGGGCAAGCGTTGGGCTGGCGCGCTACTTTTGCCCTGATTGGCGTGCTGGCTATCGGCGTGATGTTGCTGTTAATGAAAATTCTGCCGCGCTTGGAAAGCAAAAATTCAGGCTCGCTCGCCAGCCTGCCGCTGCTGGCGAAACGTCCACACCTGCTCGGCTTATACGCGCTCACCATCATGATGGCAACCGCGCATTTCACCGCATACAGCTACATTGAACCCTACGCGCTCACCATCACGCAGCTTTCGGAGCAAATGACCACTTGGGTGCTGCTGGTGTTCGGCGTGTCGGGCATGGTGGCGAGCATGCTGTTTGCCCGCTTTTATCCGCGCCATCCCAACCCCACGCTGCTTGTATCGGGCGCAATCGTGCTGCTGTCGCTGCTGCTGCTCAAACCACTGGGGCACCACCCCGCCGCGCTGTTTGCGCTGATTTTCGCGTGGGGCATCGGCATCGCCTGCGTGAGTTTGAGCATGATTGGGCACGTGATGCGCTATGCGCCCGATGCCGCCGATGTCGCCAACTCCATCTATTCAGCTTGCTACAACGTGGGCATCGGCGGCGGCGCGTTGCTCGGCGGCATCGTGATGCGCACCAACACGCTGGGGCTAGCAAATATCGGCTGGGTGGGCGCAGCGTTGGCAGCGTTGGCACTCGCGCTGTTTGTGTGGACGCAGAAGCGGTTTCAGGCTGCCTCGGATAGCGATGGCGATACGGATGCGCCCAAGGCAGCCTGAAACGCAGTCCAATCAAACCAACGCCCTAATGGAGCAGCGACGGCTCGTCGCCAAAAAAACGCTTGCCGCCCCGCCCCAATTATTTTCAGGCTGCCTTAAATAACGATGCCGATACCCCAAAGGCAGCCTGAAACGAAACAACCCCATGAAAATCATCAGCAAATTTAAAGATTTCTACGATTTCAACGTCGCCAAATACGGCGTAGACCCGATTTTGATTTTTGACCGCCGCGCCCGCGCCGATTTGCCCGCGCCCAAGCAGCTGCCCGACCGCATCAAAATCGCCGGCAAAGGCTTTGACGCCAAGCGCTCGTTTCGCCCCAAAATGAAAAAATACCCCAAAGGCAGCCTGAAAAAAGCAAACCGTTTCGCGTGCTGCCAAACGCTTTTTTACCGGATAGATTGGCTTTCAGGCTGCCCAACAAAAACCAGCGCAAAACAAAAAAAGCCGCCCATCCGGGGCAGCTTTGTTTACCGTTTACCGCAATCGCTCACTCACACTTCAACTTCCGCGCAATATCGCCAAAATGCTTATCCGCGTAAACGCACATTTCCTCGCGCTGTTTCTGCGTGGCATCGTGCAGCGAATGCTTCAAAACCATTGTGTTGGTGGCATGAAACGAAGAAGGCGACTCGCCCGCCTTGGCAAAACACGCATCCGCGCGTTTAAAATACGCCTCGCAGCTGGCAGGCAAATTGTTCAAATGATGCCCGCCATGCTCATGCCCCCAAGCCCCAGCCATTGCCAAAACCAACACCGCCATTAAAGATAATTTTTTCATTGTTCACACTCCTCGTTGTTAATAAACTGCCAAACCCCAAGTAGGAATTTAACCACGCCATCATAAATAACCCCACCCCCGTTGTAAAGTAATCCATTGATTATTCATACAAAATAATTAGTTCACCTCGCACCGAGTGCCTACACCATGATAGACCTTCACACCCATTCCACCATATCCGACGGTGCGCTCACGCCTACGCAACTGGTGCAGGCCGCCGCACAAAACGGCTGCCGCCTGCTCGCCCTTACCGACCACGACCACACAGGCGGGCTTGCCGAAGCCCGCGCCGAAGCCGCCCGCCACCGCATCCAATTCATCAACGGCGCAGAAATCTCGGTAACATGGCGACACCGCACCCTCCACATCGTCGCGCTGGACTTTGACGAACACAACAACAGCCTGCAAACCCTGCTCGCCCAAGTGCGCCAAGGGCGCATAGAACGCCTGCACCAAATCGCCGCCAAGCTCGCCAAACACGGCATCGCAGGCGCAGCCGAAGGCGCGCTCGCCCTTGCCGCTAACCTCGAAATGGTCTCGCGCACCCACATCGCCGACTGGCTGGTGCAACAAGGGCACGCCCGCAACAAACAACAAGCCTTCACCCGCTATCTGGGCGAGGGCAAAAGCGCGGCGGTACGCCACCAATGGGCAGAACTCCCCGCCGCCATCGCCGCCATCCAAGCAGCAGGCGGCATCGCCGTGATTGCCCACCCCATGCGCTACGAGCTCTCCGCCACCGCACGGCGCAATCTGTTTGACGAATTTCGCGCATTGGGCGGGCGCGGCATGGAAGTGCATAGCGGCTCATGCAGCGCAAACGACCGCCTCAACTACGCCCAAGCCGCCGCCCGCCACGGCTTGCTCGCCAGCGCAGGCAGCGACTTCCACCGCCCCCACGATTACAGCGGCGGCGTGTTAGGCGTTTGCCCCGAGCTGCCCAGCATTTGCCAACCCGTTTGGGCGCACTTTAAACAGCCATTTAGGCAGCCTGAAACGTAGTTCAGCGTAGCTAAAACGGCTAATCCGCGCACGCCACAAAGGCAGCCTGAAACGCCAATCACACATCAAACCAACCACCATGCCAGCGCACGGCTTGCAAGCAAGCCGTAAGAAACGCGAGGCAAACATTTCAGGCTGCCCACCTTTCGCGCCCGCGCCCAACGTGCCCCATCCGTTTAGCCACACTAAACTTCATTTCAGGCTGCCCAATCATCCATGAGCCACCGTAGGGTGTGCCGCTTCGCTGCGTACGCTGTTCATTAACCCCCTTGCCAACCCCATAGGCAGCCTGAAAAAACAAAACCGCTTGATATTCAACCAAACAGTTTTTACTGGATAGATTAAATTTCAGGCTGCCTAATCTATCAGCTACGTTTGATACTGCTGCCTCTCCCCTACGTCCAGCCGAACGCAGCATCC
>CAJPSG010000212.1 GCA_905373195.1 Kingella oralis | reverse complement strand
GCAATACACCCAAACCCCATTTGACTGGCACAGCGTTCAACTAGAAAGCAACCTGTGGAAAATCAGCAAAGCAGGGCAACCCGATTCCTACCTACTCGGCACCATCCACATCGGCAAAGCCAACGCCCAAATCAGCCCCGCCCTCGCCCAACTCATCAGCCAAAGCCAAAAAATCATCACCGAAGTCCCCGCCGACATCCCCGAAAGCACCCAACAAAGCCTCGCCCAAGCCATGCTCAGCGATACCCCCCTCTCGCAAAAAATGGGCAAACGCGCCTTTGCCGCCCTCCAACAACACATCCGCAGCTACCCCAACGCCGAACCCATCGCCCAAAACCTAGACCAACTTCACCCATGGGCAGTCTTTCTCACCACCCTCAGCCTGCGCGAAGCAGACGAAAGCAACGAAACAGGCGTGGACAACCTGATTACCGCCCAAGCCATCGCCCAACACAAACCACGCGGCAGCCTAGAAAGCCACATTGAAGCCCTTGCCTACTTCCACGTTCTGCCCGAAGAACTCATCATCGCAGGGCTAAACGACTGGGTGCAACACCCCAAAAAAGACGACGACAAAATCATCGCCGCAGCCTACGCCCAAGGCAACTTCGCCCAAATCCCCGCCCTGCTGCAAAAAGACACCGAATTTGACCCCGAAAGCAGCCTCAGCCAAGCGCAGCAACAACAACTCGCCGACTGGTTTGTGCAACAGCTTATCGTTGCCCGCAACCGCAATTGGCTGCCCAAAATCCAAGCCGAAGCCGCCAGACAGCCCACCCTATTTGCCGTCGGCACAGCGCACCTAGTCGGCAACCAAGGCTTGATTATGCTGCTGCGCAACAACGGCTACCAAGTTGAACCCATGTCCAAGCTCACCGTGTGGCAATAATAAAAGGCAGCCTGAAAGTGATTTTCAGGCTGCCTTTTTGTTGTACACCAGCAGTAAGGTGTGGCTCTGCCACGCACCGTTTAGCCCTGTTTAATGAATAAAGCATAGCTGTTGTAGGTCGGGCATTGATGTCCAACAAACATTGACACATAAAAACGTTGGGCATCAATGCCCGACCTACGGTTTTGCAAAGGTTTTCAGGCTGCCTCATTACCCTCAAACCGCCTAACATACCGCCCCTCAGCAAACCGCCGCACCGACCGCGCAAACAGCCGAATAATACGCGCCGCCGCGGGGTCTTGCCGCTTGATTTGAGGCAGCCTGAAAAACAGTTCGCGCAAATCCTGCTCCGCTTGCTGCTTTTGCTGCGCCAGCCATGCCGCGATGGTGGGATTTTCGCTTATCACGCGTCCATCGCGGGCATCGGGCGCAAGCTGGGCGGCGTGCCAAATCTCGGCGGGGATGTTGATGATGCCGCACGCAAGGTCATCATCCCAATCGCGCGTGGTGGAACACCAAGCCAGCGCGCGCACCAGCTCGGGGATGTGTTCGGCGCGGGTGGCGCATTGCTGGGCGCAAAACAGCAGATTCAGCGACGAGATAAACGTTTGGTTCATGTGTTGCTGCAACTGCGCTTGCGGGTAAAGCTGGCGGGTGGCGGCGCGGAGGGCATCGGCTTGCATCAGCCGCAGCAACTGCGCCACTTCGGCGTGGGCTTCGGCGTAATTGGGCAGCAGGGCAAGCTGTTGGTTGAATAGCCGGGCAAGTTGCGGCAAGTCGGATAACTCGTTTTGGCTACACTCGTTTTGATTACGCCGAAACTCGCTGTATCCGTTTTGGCTACGCCGAAACTCGCTGCGCTCGTTTTCAGGCTGCCTTTGGGCTTTGGCGACAGCCGTTGGAGCGTAGCTTTGCCATTGCTGGATAATTTGGTCGGCGTATTGCGGCGGCGTGATGGCAGGCGGCGGAACTGCGCCATCCGTTGCCCCATCCGTTTTAACTTCGTTGCAGCCTGCGGTTTTCAGGCTGCCTTTTAGTGCACGGTCGCCATCCATAATGTCATCATAGGCTTGCAAAAAGCAGTAGCCCGCAATCATCAATTTGCTGCGCTGGCGATGCAACGGATATTGGCTGTACAAAATCAGGCTAATCAGCGCGTAACGCGGATGGCGGTGGGCAAACTGGATTTGGTTATCCAGCCAAAGCAGATGCGCTTGGTAACGCGGCAGCGTAGCGCGAGCAAGCTGGCGAATGGGCAGCCACAGCAGCCACACCAACGCATTGCCCGTAACCAAATCCAGCAGATGATGGGCGTGGATGGTAAGCGTGCTGATGTTGATGGCAGCGGCATAAAACCACACGACAGCGCGGCGTGGCGGCGCAATAGCGCGATGCAGCATCGCGGCGGCGGTGGTGGCAAACGCGCAATGCAGCGAGGGCAGATAATTGTGGCTCATGCCGATGGTGTGCGCGATGCGCAGCAAGGTTTGCCACGCGCCTTGCGGGTTTTCAGGCTGCGTAAAGTGAACGTGAACAGGGTAAAGCTGAAACGCGATGCTGGCGATAAGCAGCTCGCCAGTTAGCAGCAAAAAAAACCGCCATTGCGCGGCAACATTAAGCTGGCAAGCGGCGTAAACCAAAAACAGCGGCAGGCTTAAATAAAGTAACGCAGTGGCGGGGATAAGCGGAACATGGCTGGTCAAAACCAGCGCAGGTGTGGGATGGCGATACGCAGCAAGCAGACTGCTGCCGCCAAACAGCAAAATAAACAGCAAGGTAAACAACAGGATAAGCGTGTAGGCAGAAGTTCGGTTCATGACAACGATGGCTGAGGCAGCCTGAAAGCCGTAGGCTTCAACGGAGTTAAAACAGATAAACAAAAAGGACTGCTCGCAAAAGCAGTCCCTTAAAATTTGGTGCCCAGAAGAAGACTCGAACTTCCACGTCCTTACGGACACTAGTACCTGAAACTAGCGCGTCTACCAATTCCGCCATCTGGGCAAAGAAGCGCGCATTATAGCGATGCGGTGCGCAGCGGTCAAGCAATACACGCATTGGCGGCGCAAAATAGATGCGAAAAGCCCAACCTTGTGCTACACTCGCGCGTTTTATTTTCCCGTCAAAAATCAACGAAAGAAAGATTAGCCATGAGCGCAGCAGTTGAAACATTAGAAAATTTGGAACGTAAAGTTATCGTATCTTTGTCTTGGTTAGACATCAACGAAGCCACCGATAAAGAGCTGAAAAAAGCGCAACGCCGCGTGCGAATCGACGGCTTTCGCCCAGGTAAAGCCCCTTTGAAAATGGTTGCCCAAATGTATGGCGCGGGCATTCAAAACGACGTGTTGAACGATTTGGCGCAACAAGCGTTCAACAAAGTGGCGCAAGAGCAAAACCTGCGCATCGCCGCCGTAACCAGCATTGAGCCTGTTGAAAGCGAAGAAAGCGCAGAATCTTTGAAAGTGGCGTTTATCTACGAAACCTTCCCCGAAATCAAAATCGGCGATTTGTCTGCCCTAAACATTGAAAAAGTAAGCGCCGAAGTGGGCGACAAAGAAGTGGACAACACCATTGAAATCTTGCGCAAACAACGCACTCGCTATAACCGCGTGGAACGTGAAGCGCAAAACGGCGACCGCGTGATTATTGATTTTGAAGGCAAAATTGACGGCAAGCCTTTTGCAGGCGGCGCATCTAAAAACTATCCTTTCTTGCTCGGCAATGGCGAGATGCTGCCTGAAT
>CAJPSG010000211.1 GCA_905373195.1 Kingella oralis | reverse complement strand
ATTACAGCATATAAGGCAAAAAGGCTTGCTACCGTTGCTTCTTCCCCCGCCGCGCACGCACGCAATTATACTCAAATTATCTAAATAATTCAATAAATTGCTGTTTGATTTCCTATCTTTTTGAAGCAAAGGGGGAATCATGCCGCAACTGACTTGGATGGGGAAAGACAAAGTCAAGAACCATCATCACCACGTTCCCTTTCATCTTTTAGACAAGCTCTACGATTTTCAGGCTGCCGAGGGCAAGCCAGCCAACCGCCGCGACAATCTTTTGATTCACGGCGACAACCTGCTTGCGCTCAAAAGCCTGCTGCCTGAATTTGGCGGGCGGGTGGACTGCATTTACATCGACCCGCCGTATAACACGGGCAATGAGGGCTGGGTGTACAACGACAATGTGAACGACCCGCGCATTCAGAAATGGCTGGGCGAGGTGGTGGGGCGCGAGGGCGAGGATTTGAGCCGCCACGACAAATGGCTGTGCATGATGTATCCGCGTTTGAAGCTGTTGAAGCAGCTTTTGGCGGATGATGGGGTGATTTTTATCTCTATTGATGATAATGAGCAGGCGGCATTGAAGCTGGTTTGCGATGAGATTTTCGGAAGTGCGAATTTCATCGGCAATATTGTTAGAGCAACAGGAACTACTGCACAAGATACCCACGGCTTAGGAAAGGCTTACGACAATATTCTCGTTTTTTCCAAAAGTTCTAATTATTTGATTGGTGGTATCCCTTTATCGGAAAGCGATGAAAAACGCTATAACTTAGAAGATGAAAAAGGCAAATTTTCCATTTTGCAATTAAGGCGGACAGGTGGAGAAGACAGAAGAGAGGATAGACCCTCAATGTATTTTCCAATTCTTGCACCAGATGGAACAGAAGTTTTTCCAATCGGACCGACAGGGTATGAAAGCAGATGGCGAGTCGGAATCGAAACTGTTAAAGAAATGGAAGCAGAAAACAAGCTGTACTTCAAAAAAGATAACGATGGAGAATGGAAAGTCTATTACAAATATTATTTTGAAAACAGGACTAAACGCCCATCTGATTTGTGGACGGATTTAGACGGCAATAAAAAAGCATCCATTGAGTTAAAAGAAATTTTTGCTAGCAAGGTTTTTGAAACTCCAAAGCCCGTAGCTTTATTGGAAAAAATCTTAACCATCGCCGCCTCCCCCAACGCCATCATCCTAGACAGCTTTATCGGCAGCGGCACCACCGCCCATGCCGTGTTAAACCTCAACCGCAAAGACGGTGGCAATCGCCGTTTTATTGGCATTGAAATGATGGACTATGCGGAAGAAACCACCGCCGAGCGTATCCGCCGCGTCATCAACGGCTACGGCAGCAAAGTCGAAACGCAGCTTGGCACGGGTGGCGGTTTTGCGTTTTACTGCGTGGGCGATGCGCTGTTTGACGCGGAACACAACCTCAACCCTGCCGCGCCTGTGGCATCGGTGCGCCGCTATATCGCCTATACCGAGGGTTTGCCTGTGTCGGCTTTGCCCGAATGCGAAAGGCAGCCTGAAAACAGCAAAGGGCAGCCTGAAAACCCAGTTTCGCCGTATTTTCTCGGCGCAAAAGATGGCACGGCATATGTGTTCCATTACAAACCCGACCGCGCCACGGATTTGAGTTTGGCGTTTTTGCAGACGATACGCGCCGAAACGCTGCCTGAAAAACCCGAACGCTGGGTGATTTACGCCGACCGCACGCTGCTGTCGGAAGAGCAGATGCAACAGCTCGGCATTATCTTCAAGCGTATTCCGCGCGATATTTCCAAGCTGTAAAGGGGAAAACATGGAATTAAAACAATACCAAAAGCGTGTGATGGCGGATTTGCAGGATTATTTGGATTTACTGCTGCGCCCCGATTCAGGCAGCCTGAAAAATGTGTTTGCCGAATATTGGCAAAATAAGGGCATGGCGGCGGACAAAATCGCGCTCTATTGCGACAAGCTGGGCAGCGTGCCGAATGTGTGCCTGAAAGTGCCGACGGCTGGCGGCAAAACGTTTTTGGCAGTCAATGCGCTGAAACCCGTGTTTGACGCGCGTTCACACTACGGGCGGCAGCCGCCGCAAATGGTGGTGTGGCTGGTGCCGTCAGAAGCGATTTTGTCGCAGACGCTGAAAAATCTGGGCGATGTGCAACATCCTTACCGCAGGCGGCTGAACACGGATTTCGGCGGGCGCGTGCAGGTGTTTGACAAGGAAGACGTGTTGCGCGGCAACGGTTTTGACGCGGATACGGTGCAAAGCGGCGTTTCTGTTTTGGTGATGACGTTTGACAGCCTGAAAGGGCGCAGCAAAGACACGCTGCGGGCATTTCGTGAAAACGGCAATCTGGCTTCGTTTGCGGGCATGGGGTCGTCTGAAAGGCAGCCTGAAAAGCTGTTGCCCGAATACGATGAAACGGCGTTGATTAATGTGTTGCGCGGTTTGAATCCGATGATTGTGGTCGATGAAAGCCACAACGCCGCCACGCCCTTGTCGCTGGACATGATAGGCAGCCTGAATCCGTGTTTTGTGCTGGAACTCACCGCCACGCCGCGCGAGTCCAGCAACATCATCAGCTATGTGGGCGCGAGTGCCTTGAAAAACGAGCAGATGGTAAAACTGCCTGTGATTGTGAGCCGTTTGCGCACGCAGGAAGATGTGATGAATGCCGCCATCACGCTGCGCAACAATTTGGAACGCGAAGCCGAAGCGGCGCAAAAACAGGGCGGCGCGTATATCCGCCCGATTGTGCTGTTTCAAGCCGAGCCGCGCAGCAAAGACGACAAAGCCACGTTTGACAAAGTGAAACGCGATTTGATGAAGCACGGCATTGCTGCCGAACACATCGCCGTCAAAACCGCCGATATTAATGAGTTGAAAAACCAAAATCTGCTGTCGCCCGATTGCCCGATACGCTTTGTGATTACCGTCAACGCGCTTAAAGAGGGCTGGGACTGCCCGTTTGCCTACATTCTTGCCAGCTTGGCAAACCACTCGTCTGAAACCGATGTTACGCAGATTGTCGGGCGCGTGCTGCGCCAGCCTTATGCGCGCAACCATGCCCATCCGAATCTGAATATCAGCTATGTGTTTACTTCGTCCGAGCAGTTTGACGACACACTGAGCAAGGTGGCGGAAGGTTTGACGCAGGCAGGGTTCAGCCGTATGGATTACCGCGAAGCAGAGATGGCGCAGACCATGCCGTCTGAAAACGAAAGGCAGCCTGAAACGCCATCTGCAAACCATGCTGTGCAAGCCGAGTTTGATTTGACCGCGCCCGAAACGCCCGATTTTGCGCTGGGCGGCACATTAGGGCTGCCTGAAAACGAAAACGCCGCGCCCATGCCGTCTGAAACCGCCCTGCCGCCGCAACCCGATACCGCGCAGTTTTTGCAGCAAGCCGCTGCACAAGCGCAAAACTACGCCGCGCAGGCGCAACAAGACGAAGCCAGCCAAAAACCGCCCGAGGAGCTGAAAGACAAAATGAACACCCAAGCCATGCGAGCCGAGTTTGCCGCAGAATTAGCCGGTTTCAGGCTGCCGCAGTTTGTGTTTACGCAGTTCTCGCAAGGGCTGTTTGGCGGCGGCGAAGCCGTGCTGCTGGATAAAGCCAACCTGCTGCAAGGTTTTGCGC
>CAJPSG010000210.1 GCA_905373195.1 Kingella oralis | reverse complement strand
CGCTTTGAACGCACCGCGCTGTATGCGCATGAACACGGCTTCAAAGTCATCAGCAGCAGCTTGGGCATTTCGCGCTGGAAAAACATGGCGCAAATCAACGACTGCGGACACCGCGCCGCCGCGCATTATCCCGGCATCGTGTATTGGGATTACAACTGGCGCAAAGGCGGCGGTTCAGCGCGCATGATAGAAATCAGCAAGCGCGAGCATTTTTATCAGCAGGAATACTGCGGCTGCGTGTACTCCCTGCGCGACACCAACGCATGGCGGCGCGAAAAAGGACGCGAGGCGATTAAAATCGGCGTGAAATATTACGGTGATGATGATGCCAACGATGCCAACGAAGGGCGGTAGGTTTTTGCTGCGCTCCATGTTTTCAGGCTGCCTCTGTCGTATCAACAGGGGCAGCCTGAAATGTTTGTAAACGTGGTTGCGCGTGGATAAGGGTTGCTGATGGTTGTGGTTTTGTTTAGCGTGTCATTGTCGTTGATTTGGCGATAAGCCGTCGCCGTGCCATTTCGTGTTTTCAGGCTGCCTATTGCACACGCATTAAGGCAGCCTGAAAACGTTGTCAAACCTGCAATCAATGACGCGGCGGCTCGCCAACATCATGCCAACCAGTAACGTTCTGTTGAATACACCATTTGGCAACGAACCATCGCCGCTCCATTTTCGTTTTCAGGCTGCCTCTGTTTACCAAACCGTAAGCATAGGCAGCCTGAAACCTATCCCCGCCGCACAATATGCTCAATCGCCGCCGTGGCGCAATGCAAACCAAAGCTCGCGGTTACCAGCATGCTTGCGCCGTAGCCCGCGCAGGATAAGCCTTGCGGCGCGGTATCCCTTTTATCTTCGCTGCGGTTGTTGATTTTCAGGCTGCTTTGTGGCGCATCGCAGACTTGGGCAATTTGCGGCGGCGTGATTTGTTCGCGCGAATACACGCAAGGAACGCGCATTTTGCCCGTGCGCGGGAAGCCGTGTTTTTTGCGCAGCGTGTAGCGCATATTGGACAGCAGCGGGTCGTGCGTGGTTTGGCTTAAATCGGCGGTGGCAATCAGCGCGGGATTGCGTTGCCCGCCTGCGCCGCCGCTGATGATAAACGGCTGTTTGTGGCGCACAAAATGCGCTGCCATCGCGGTTTTGATGCGCACTTGGTCAATCGCGTCTATCACAAAATCAAACGGCAGCCTGAAAAGCTCGGCAAGGTTGCCCTCGTCCACAAAATCTTCTATTTCAACCACTTGGCAATCTGGGTTGATTTGCGCGATGCGTTCGCGCAGGGCGGTTACTTTGGCTTTGCCAAAATCGGCGGTGAGCGCGTGGATTTGGCGGTTTACATTGGATTCGGCGATGTTGTCCAAATCAATCAGCGTGAGCTGGCCGACACCGCTGCGGGCAAGGGCTTCCACCGCCCACGAGCCCACGCCGCCCACGCCGACTACGCAAACGTGCGCCTGTTGCAAAGCGTGCAAACCGTGTGCGCCGTAAAGCCGTGCGATGCCGCCAAAACGGCGGTTGTTGTGTGTTTCCATGTTGTGTTTCCAAGAAAATTTTGCCGATTTGGATTATACTGTATGTGCAGTACCTTGAACGTGAACCCATATTTATAAGGAGTGTGTGTGATGTACAAACATATCGTTGTGGCTGTTGATGGTAGTAGAACTTCTTTGAATGCGTTGCAACACGCATCTAGCCTTGCGGTGGCGGGCAATGCGCGTTTAACGCTGGTTACGGTGGCCAATCCAAGCGAATACATGACGCTTGCGCCTGAATTTTTGCAACACGATAGCTATGAAGCAGCGGCGGTTGCGGGCGGCAACGAAGTGTTAGCCGAAGCGCAAGAAGCGGCGAAAAAAGCAGGCGTGGCGGATGTACAAGCGCATTTGCTGGTGTCATCCAAAGGCGCGAAGGAAATGGCGCAAGGCTTGGTGGATTATGCCGACAGCCACGGCGCGGATTTGATTGTTATCGGCACGCACGGGCGCACAGGTTTGATGCATTTGCTGATGGGCAGCTTTGCGGAAACGGTGATGCGCCAAAGCCATCTGCCTTTGCTGGTGATTCGCAGCGTGTACAGCGAAGATGAGGCGGATGAAAGCACAAACGACCGCGAAGAATTTTCGTCTTCGGCGATGTAACGCGGTCGCCATATAGAGTAGGCAGCCTGAAAACGGGAAAAACACGTTTCAGGCTGCCTTTGTCATAATCTTTTTGATGATTGCACCACCATGCTCCGTTCTCTTGCGCTTTTTGCCATCCGTTTGTATCAACGCTATTTGTCGCCCAGAAAGGGGTTTAGCTGCGCCTATCGCTTGGTGTATGGCGGCTGCGGCTGCTCGGGCGTGGGCTATCGGTTGATTCGGCGGTATGGCGTGTTTTCAGGCTGCCGTTTGTTGCGCCTACGCTTGGCACATTGCCGTTTTGCCTACACGCATTATTGCGCCCCCGCCAAGCCGTCTGCCCCTCCTGTTCAGCGCGTAAACGGCATGGCGTATTACCAGCGCGGCGATTGCGTGCCCTGCGATGCGGGCTGCTTGGATGTGGGCGGCTGCGATTCGTGCGACTTGGGCGCGCCTGATGCTTGCCATTGCGATGCGCCCGATGCGTGCGATTGCGCCCATGTAAAATCGCACGCCTGCGGCGCATTGGGCGACTGCGCGGATGCTTGCCATTGCGACACGAAATCGCGCGCGTGCGACACATTAGGCGATTATGCCAACGCCTGCCCTTGCGATGCCTGCGATGCGATGGATTGCGGGCGCAAGGAAGAAGAGCGCGAGCCGAAGAAGAAACCGATTCGGATGCCGAATTTGAGATAAATGGGTTTTCAGGCTGCCTATTGGTTTGCATGAATAGGCAGCCTGAAACTTAAAATAACGCGACGGCGGCTCGTCGTCAAATGGCAAATGGCATTTAACAGGGCTTTACGGGTTGGAACTATGCCGGCGAGCCAACGTGCCATCAGTTGCGGGGTTTGCAAAGGTTTTCAGGCTGCCTAATGGTTTGCATGAATAGGCAGCCTGAAAATCAAAACGCCGAAAACGGTTTTCCCTGCCCTGCATCAAACTTATCCCGATACAGGGCGGAAAACGGCAGAAACAGGCATATAATGCATACGGCAGCCTGAAACGCACTGGATAAGATAAGGAGATTATCGTGAAACAGGAATGGAAAAAATTCCACAAAAACTTATACGGCATCAAAACCGAACCCGTTTTGCTGGATGTTCCCACACAGCAGTTCATCATGATAGACGGCGAAGGCAACCCCAATGCCGCCGATTTTTCCGAACGCGTGGGCGCGCTGTACAGTTTGGCCTATGCCGTCAAGATGGGATACAAAAAAACCGCCGCAGGGCGGGAGGTCGATGACTTTGCCGTTTATCCGCTGGAAGGCGTGTGGCGGCAGAAAACGCAGGCAGGGCAGGGCGCATTGGACAAAAACAGTCTAGAATACACCATCATGATTGCCCAGCCCGATTTCATCACCCCCGAAATGTGGCAGGATGCGCTGGCCAAAACGCGCGTCAAAAAGCCCAATCCGCTTTATGAAGAAGTCCGCTTCGGGAGTATGTCGGACGGTCGGTGCGTCAGCATCCTGCACATCGGTGCGTTTGACGACGAACCGCGTTCGTTCGCCGAAATGGA
>CAJPSG010000209.1 GCA_905373195.1 Kingella oralis | reverse complement strand
CCCAAGGGGCAAAGATAGCGGCAGAAAAAGCGTTCAACAAACAAACTCGCCACCAAAGCGGAATTGGCAGCACAGCAAGCCACAAACGAGCCGCAAGAGCAGGTTGTGCAATTTGTGAAGAATCCGAAAAAAGCGGATTAGGATTTTCAGGCTGCCTTTGCTACACAAACCCAACCCAAAATAGGCAGCCTGAAAACCTACAACAGGCATCTCTCTCCTGTTTCTATTTAACCCAACACTCTTTTAGGAGTAATCACTATGTCAGACAATAAACTCAGTCGCCGCAAATTTTTAGGTACTGCTGCTGCATCAGGCGTGGGCTTGATGGGCTTGGCAGCTTGTTCTGGTGGCGCGCAAAGTGGCGGTAACGCGCCTGCTTCTGCTGCACACGCAGGTGCTTCTAACGCTGCGCCCGCTGCATCTGGCGCAACCGTTGCCGCCACCACCAACGCCGAAGGCGGTTTGAACTACCACGTTGGCCCAGGTGAGCTAGACCAATACTACGGCTTCCTATCAGGTGGTCAATCAGGCGAAATGCGCATTATCGGCGTGCCTTCTATGCGCGAGTTGATTCGCGTGCCCGTGTTTAACATGGACAGCGCCACAGGCTGGGGTCGCACCAACGAAAGCCGCAAAATCTTGAATGCTAATTTAACCGAAGGCACACGCGAGTTTTTGAAAAAATCCAATCTGCCTTGCTACCCCAATGGCGACTTGCACCACCCACATATGTCGTTCACCGATGGCACTTATGACGGTCGCTATGTGTATGCCAACGATAAAGCCAACAACCGCGTTTGCCGCATCCGTTGCGATGTGATGAAAACCGACAAAATCACCGAAATCCCCAACGCATCAGGCATCCACGGTTTGCGCCCACAACGTTACCCCAAAACAGGCTACGTTTTTGCCAACGGTGAGCACATTGTGCCCGTGCCCAACAACGGCACCATGCTAGACGACCCCGCTAAAAACTACTGGGCCATCTACACCGCATTAAACGGCGAAACCATGGAAATCGCATGGCAAGTGATGGTGGATGGTAACTTGGATAACGGCGATGCTGATTACCAAGGCAAATACTCTTTTGCCACTTGCTATAACTCTGAAAAAGGCGGCACCGTAACCGAAGCATCTGCCAACGAGCAAGACTGGTGCGTGGTGTTTGACTTGAAAGCGATTGAAGCAGGCATTGAAGCGGGCGATTTCAAAGAAATCAACGGCGTGAAAGTGTTAGACGGTCGCTTCCAAGCGAAAAGCAAATACACTCGCTACATCCCTGTGCCCAACTCGCCACACGGCTGTAACGCATCGCCCGATGGCAACTACATCATGCTCAACGGCAAATTGTCGCCAACCGTAACCGTGTTGGATGTGCGCAAGCTGGACGACTTGTTCGCAGGCAAAATCAAAGAGCGCGACGTGGTGGTAGCCGAGCCTAAATTGGGTCTTGGCCCGCTGCATACCGCGTTTGACGGCCGCGGCAATGCCTACACCACCTTGTTCATCGACAGCCAAATGGTGAAATGGAACATCGACAAAGCGATTGCGGCTTACGCAGAAAAAAGCGACAAAGACGATTACATCGTGCAAAAAATTGATGTCCATTACCAACCCGGTCATAACCACACCACCATGGGCGAAACCAAAGAAGCCGATGGCAAATGGCTGGTGTCTTTGAACAAATTCTCCAAAGACCGTTTCTTGAACGTGGGGCCTTTGAAACCCGAGTGCGACCAATTGATTGACATCTCCGGCGATGAAATGAAGTTGGTGCACGATAATTCAACTTTTGCCGAGCCACACGATTTGATGTTGGTGGCGACCAGCAAGCTGAACCCCAACAAAACTTGGGATCGCAAAGACCCTTGGATGTGGGAAGACGCAGTTGAGCAAGCCAAAAAAGACGGCGTGGAATTGGAAAAAGCCAAAAACGTTATCCGCGATGGCAACAAAGTGCGCGTGTATATGACGGCGATTGCGCCTGCGTACAGCCTGCCTGCATTTGAAGTGCATGAAGGCGACGAAGTTACCGTGTATGTAACCAACATGGAAACCATTGAGGACTTAACCCACGGCTTTACCCTAGAAGAACACGGCATTGCAATGGAAATCAGCCCACAAGCCACCGCTTCGGTTACCTTTATTGCCAACCGCGTGGGCGTTTACTGGTACTACTGCCAATGGTTCTGCCACGCATTGCACATGGAAATGTCTGGCCGCATGATTGTTCACAAAAAAGGCGAAGCCTTCTTGGGCGATGAAGGACTGAGCAAAAACAGCACGCCTGTAAACATCTTCCACCCAGAGGGTGCGCCTGCCGCAGCCGCTTCTGCGCCAGCAGCAGCTTCTAAACCTGCCGAGGCTTCTAAACCCGCCGAAGCCTCTGCTGCCTCTGCGGCAAAATAATCGCTTGATGTGATTTTGGCTCATTCGGCTATCAAATTCTGGTAGCCGAATGGGCTATTTTCCCGCATAGGGAAACGCGTTTATCAACATGGTTTCAGGCAGCCTGAAAACGTGTTTGATGAATGTTTTAATCGGTAGGCAGCCTGAAACCTAACAGGCTTATGGTTTTCAGGCTGCCTACCCATTAAAACAACACCCACTTTCAGGGCAGCCTGAAAACACGCACAAACATGAAAACCAAACCTATTTTTCTCGCCCTCGCTTTATCCGTGCCTTGGCTGGCAGCATCCGCAGCGGTTATCGCCATTAGCGCGGGCGCGAATTTGCAAGATGCGATTGACCAAGCCCAAGCAGGCGACACGCTGCGCCTAGCCGCGGGCGACTATCAGGGCAAAATCATCATCAACAAGCCGCTCACGCTGGAAGGCGGCGACAAGCGCGATGCCATCATCCAAGGCGACCGCACAGGGCGCACCATTACCGTTGCCGCGCCCCATGTAACCATCAAGCATCTCACTGTAACCAAATCGGGCATCAGCCTGCCCAATATGGACGCGGGTATTTTTTTGGATAAAGCCGCCGATGCCGCGCACATCGTAGAAAACAATATTTTGGATAACTCGGTGGGCGTGTATCTTTGGGGCGCGCCCAATGCGCTGGTGGAGCGCAACACCATCATCGGCAACCAAGAATTGCGCGAAAACGAGCGCGGCAACGGCGTAACCGTGTGGAACGCGCCCAATTCCAAAGTGATTTACAACGACATTTCGCACGGGCGCGACGGCATTTTTTCCAACGCCAGCAATTTCAACACGTTTAGCCACAACCATTTTCACGACCTGCGCTACGGCGTGCATTATATGTACACCAACGACAGCCAAATTGAAGGCAACATCGTATCCAACAGCAAAATTGGCTATGCCATCATGTTTTCCACCAACATCAAGCTGCGCGACAACGTGTCCTACAACAACATAGACCAAGGCATCATGCTCAACTATGCCAACGATTCCATTATTGATGGCAACGCCGTAGAAAAATCGCCCAAATGCGTGTATCTCTACAACGCCAACAACAACCAATTCACCCGCAACCATTTTGAAGGCTGCGAAATAGGCATCCACTTTTCGGGCGCAGCCGAGGGCAACACCATCCGCGAAAACGCCTTTGTGAACAACCACATCCAAATCAAATATGTGGGCACACGCTTCGTGGATTGGGCGGAAGGGCAGAAATACGGCAACTATTGGAGCGACAACA
>CAJPSG010000208.1 GCA_905373195.1 Kingella oralis | reverse complement strand
AAACGAGAATAAGCATTTTCTACCTTGCGCGTTGCGCTGCGGCATACCTCTTTGTCCAAATTCAAGATTTGGACAAAGGGGCAAGGCTGCCTCTATCGCGCGATTTATTTCACGCCTTTATTCAGCAAATCTTGATAACCGCCGTGGTTGGTTACATTGGTGTAGCCCAATTTTTTCAACTCTTGCAGCGCAACTTCGGCGCGTCGCCCCGAGCGGCAATACAGGTTTACAGGGGCGTTTTTGTCGGGGCTGATGCGGGCAATTTGGCTGGCGATTTGCTCGTGTGGCACGTTCACCGCGCCTTGCAAATGTCCTTCGTTGAATTCTTCGGGCGAGCGCACGTCAATCCACACGCCTTGGGCGCGGGCGGGTTGCTGCGTGGCAGTATGCACAGCGGCTGCGCCTGTTGTGGCAGCGGCGGCTTTTTTCACGGGCGTGGCTTTTTTGGCGTGGGCGGCTTTTTTCGCAGGCGCGGCTTGGCTGGCGAGTGGCGCGGAGATGGCGGCGGCAATCAGCGCGAGGTTGAGCAGTTTTTTCATGGCAATTCCTTTCGGTGAAAAAGTGGGGTAAACGATGAATACGAACCCGCGCAGGTGGCGGGAATAGGATTTTCAGGCTGCCTATTGGGTTAGCCAAAGACAGCCTGAAAACGGTGGGCATTGTAGCGATGCGCTGGGGCAATGATTAGCTTTTTTGTCTCAAATCATGGCGTTATTAAGGCATCAGCATCCCGCCGTTCACATGCAGCGTTTGCCCCGTGATGTAACGCGCTTGGTCGGAAGCCAAAAACAGCACGGCATCGGCGATGTCTTGCGGCGTGCCAAAGCAGCCGAGCGCGGTTTGCGCTTCAAACGCTTGGCGCGTTTCTTCGGGCAGGGCGCGGGTCATGTCGGTGTCAATAAACCCTGGGGCAACGCAGTTTACCGTGATGCCGCGGCTGCCCACTTCGCGCGCCAGCGATTTGCTAAACCCTTGCAGCGCGGATTTGGCGGCGGCGTAGTTGGTTTGCCCTGCGTTGCCCATTGTGCCGACCACGGAGGTGATGGTGATGATGCGCCCCGCGCGTTGTTTCATCATGCCGCGCAACACGGCTTTGGACGCGCGATAAACGGATTTGAGGTTCACGTTCATAATTTCGTCCCATTCTTCTTCTTTCATGCGCATCAATAGGTTATCGCGCGTGATGCCTGCGTTGTTTACCAAAATATCCAGCTTGCCGAATTCTTGTTCCACGCTGGCAATCAGCTCTTCAATGCTGTTGGGCGTGGCGGCGTTGAGTGCGCGCCCTGTGCCGTGCCATGGGGCAAGGCGTTGGGCAATGGCGGTTGCGCCGCTTTCGCTGGTGGCGGTGCCGATAACGGTTGCGCCTGCTTGGGCGAGGGTGTCGGCAATCGCCGCGCCAATGCCGCGTGATGCGCCTGTTACCAGCGCGATTTTTCCTGCAAGTGATTGAGTGGTCATGGGAAGTCCTTATGGTTGAGTGGAGAAACAGGGGCAGCCTGAAAAAGGGGGGGGCAGGGCGTTAGCTTTGTAGAAACTCGCTGCGCTCGTTTTCAGGCTGCCTATTTATGGATTGGGTAACACAATTTTTTGATGCGGTTCAATATTCAGCACATAGCGTATCCAGTTGCCAAAGCTGTATTTTTCGCGGATGGCAGGGTCTATTTCGTGATACGGTGCGGCGAGAAATTCGTCTAAGCCGTCAAAGGTTTTGCCATCCCAGATGTGGATGTTGTTGGGGTGGTAGAAATCATATTTGGCGGTTTCGGGGTTGGTGGTGATGAGTTTTTTGCGGTAGCCCAATGCTTCAAACGGGCGAAACGACATGCCTTTGTGGTCGGGATTTTTGAAATCCAGCAGGATGCGGCTGTGCATTGCGTCTAATAGGTTTTCGCGGAAGTCTTTGCTGTGGCGAATGGGGTGGATAAAGGGGTGGGGATAGAGCGTGCTGTGTTCGGCTACGCCGCCATCGTGGATGTGGTAAATGGCGAAGTTGGTTTTCAGCCCTTTGGCTTGGGCGTATTGGGCAAAGCGCACCAGCGCGTCGCTGCGGTTTAAACCGGGCCAATGGATGCCTGTGAAATAAACATCGGATTGGATTTCGTTGATTTCGGGCATTTGGTCAAACCAAAAATTGGTGGCGGGCAGCGTGGTTAAGCCGTTGTGTTCGCCCACGTCGGCAGGGTCAAAAACGTAGTTAATATCAAAGCAATGCAGTTTGTTGAGAATTTCGCCAAAGCGTCCTAACCCGTCCCATTGGTAGTTAATCATTTTGCCGCGTGTTTTGTTGCGAATCAGTTGCAGCGTGTCTTCGTCGTAGATGTCGCCGCGGATGAAAAGGGCGTTGTCTGCGCTGTTTTGCTGGATGGCTTGGATGATGGCTTGTTTGTCGCGTTCAATTTGTTTGAGATTGTTGGCACTGATAACGTGGAGTTTGGCTTCTTTGTCGCGCAGGATTTTTTTGCGGTATTTGATGTGGACTTTTTCGCGGAAGGTGGGATGGCGGAAGATGTCGTTGTTGTCGGAGAAACTTAAATCGCACACGGTAAAGCCGTGCGCTTCTAGATGCTGGGCGATAAGTTTGTAGATGCCGTTGGTGGTGGGCATGGCGAGAAATAGCGTGCTCATGGGTTTGCGAGGTTTGGTAGGGTGATTGGTGTATTGGGTTCTATGTTGAAAACGTAGCTTATCCAGTTTTCAAAGCTGTATTTGTGTTTGATGTGCTGAGGCAGCCTGAAATAGGGTTTTTTTAGAAATTCTATCAGTTCTGTGTGGTTGTTGCCTGTCCATACGAGGATGTTATCGGGATGATAGAAGTCGTAGTGGACGATGGTGGGGTTGGTGGTGATGAGTTTTTTCTCAAAGCCGATGGCTTCAAAGATGCGTAGCGATAGCCCGTAGTGTTTGGTGTTGAGAAAATCTACTAACACGCCTGCTTGTTGGGTGAGCAGTAGGTTTTCGCGGTAGGGCAGGGCTGCTTGGTAGGGGAAGTATTGTATATCAGTTAGCCCTAGCTCGGCGCGGGCTTGGTCTAAATTTTTGGCGGCGATGCGAAAATCTATGGGTAGGTTGAGCTGTTTGGCGGCTTGATAGAAGGCGCGGATGTCGGCAACGCGTTCTTTGTGGTGTGTGCCGATGAAAAATAGGCTGTGGTTGTTTGCGTGGTTTTCGGGCAGGCAGTCAAAATAGAAGCTGGTGATGGGGACGAGTTTTTCGGCGTATTCGGGGCGTTTGCCGATGTCGTAGGGGTCAAAAAACATGAATTTGTCAAAATAGCGGATTTTGTAGAATTCGTGTTCTAGAAATTCTAGGGTTTCCCAGTTGTAATGCACCATCAGGCGGCTTTTGTCGCGCAGGGTTTGCATGAAGCTGCTGGGGAATACGCCGGGCCAAATCATGAAGCAGTAGTCAGCTTGCCCTTGGATGCGGTTAAGTTTTTGTTGGAACTCGGGCAGGTAGGGTTTGAACAGTTGTTCTTTTTTGTATTCGCGTTGGCGCAGTAGGTTGCGATAGAAGAGTTTTTTGATGCGTTGCCAGAGGCTGGTGTAGACGAATTTTTGTTCTTCGTAGATGAATTCAACGACTTCAAAGCCGTGGTAGCGCAGGTTTTCGGCGACGACTTGGTAGATGTTGAAGATGGGGGGCATGGCGAGGAGGACGGTTTTTTTGGCTTGCATGGTGG
>CAJPSG010000207.1 GCA_905373195.1 Kingella oralis | reverse complement strand
TGGCGTGCAACTGATTGGTAACTATTTTGCCGAAGCCAAAATTTTGGGCGCAGCGGTGGGCGCGGCGGGCGCTAAAATCAAGTCGCATTGCGCAAAGGCAGCCTGAAAATCGTTGGCAACCAAGCGGCGCAGTTTTTGCGCTTTTAGATAGTAGGCATCGTAGTAGCCGTGGCTTAACACATAAGTGCCTATCATAATACGGCGTTTGACTTCGCTGCCAAAGCCTTCGGCGCGGCTGTGGCTGTACATTTCGTCTAAATTGGCGAATGTTTGGGCGCGGTGTCCATAGCGCACGCCGTCGTAGCGTGAAAGATTGGTGCTGGCTTCGGCAGATGCGAGCACATAGTAAGCAGGAATGGATAACTCGGTTTGCGGCAGCGAAACTTCTATCAATTCAGCGCCTTGTGCTTGAAGCAGGGCTTGGGCATTGGCTAAGGCAGCCTGAACGTCTGCGCTGTTGTTTTGAGTGAAGTATTCTTTGGGCAAGCCAATTTTCATACCTTTAAGCGGTTGATTTAATTGGCGGGTGTAGTCTTCGCGGGCGCGGTCTAGGCTGGTGCTGTCGCGCTCGTCAAAGCTCGCCATTTGGTTGAGCAACAGCGCGCAGTCTTCGGCGGTTTGCGCCATCGGGCCCGCTTGGTCAAAGCTGGATGCGTAGGCAATCATGCCAAAGCGGGAGACGATGCCGTAGGTGGGTTTTAGACCTGTGATGCCGCAATGCGAGGCGGGTTGGCGGATAGAGCCGCCTGTGTCCGAGCCCAGCGCGGCGGGTGCAAGACGCGCCGCCACCACGGCAGCTGAGCCGCCTGATGAGCCGCCCGCAACGTGTTGCGTGTTAAAAGGATTGTGAACCGCACCGTAGAACGAAGTTTCGTTGCTTGAACCCATAGCAAATTCGTCCATATTGGTGCGCCCCAGCGTTACCATGCCCGCGTCCAACAAATTTTGCACCACGGTGGCGGTGTAGGGCGCAACGAAGTTGTCCAACATTTTAGACGCGCAAGCGGTGCGCCAGCCTGTTTGGCAGAAGATGTCTTTGTAGGCAATCGGCACGCCTGTAAGCGCGTGGGCGTTGCCTTGCGCGATGCGCTCATCGGCGGTGCGCGCTTCGGCTAGGGTGGCATCGGGGTTGAGTGTGATGTAGCCGTTGATGGCGGGGTTGTGCGCGTTAATGGCGGTAAGGTATTCGTTTGCCAGCTCAACGGCGGAGATTTGTTTGCTGCGCAGGAGGTTGCTGGCTTGGGTGAGAGTGTAGCTTATTGGCATGATTTTCTTTCTGGTTTTTAAATGAAAAGGGAGAGGCAGCCTGAAAACTGTTTTTGTGTATCGCACGAAGAATAATATTTTCAGGCTGCCTAACCTAGGCTTTTAGGCGGCCTGAAAACGGGTTTAAATCAATATTCCACCACCAGCATATCCCAATAGCGCAATGCGGGCACGGTAACTTCAATGCCTTTGCCCGTTTGGGTGAATTTCAGCTTGCGCGCCGCACCGCCTTGCCAATCGGGCGAGGCAAACCACACATTTTGTGCTGTGCCTTTGGCGGCGATGGTGATTTTAATCTCTTTGAGTTCGCGAGCGGGGCGTTGCGTGCCATTGGTGTCTTGCCAACCCATTGAATTGGCGTTCACAAAGTTAATCAGATGCACCACATCCTTGCCATTCATCTGTTTAACCGTAGTCGCAACTTGCCCCAGCGCGGCGGGGAAGGGCGCTAAGGAAACGCCGCTATCGGCATCCGCTGTAATGCTGCGCTGCACCATTTCGCCCTCGCCGCGCAATAAGTTTTCATAGCCCACCATAAAATCATAGTAGTTAATCAGGGATTGTTTTAAATCTTCGCCTAATTTCAGATTATCCAAGGGGAAATATTCGTTGGTCAGATAATGTTCGCCCAATTCCAAATGTGCGCCGCCGTGAGCAAAAATAACGGCGTCGGCGAGTAGAACCCCAGGGTAATTCACATATTCCACTTTGGGCGTGCCATCGGCATTTTTGGCAGTGGTATCCACGCTTTTGGCTTTGTTGTAATCCATATAGGCTGCCAACATGGTGCGTTTTTGGTTTTGCCCATACTTGTCGTTTTCTTGAATGATGCGAACAATATCGGCAAACGTTTGATGCTCATCCCACACTTCGGTGTATAAGAAATCGGTGTCGGTTGTGCTGGCAATTTGACTTTGCCCATATTGCCCCACTGCGTTCATCACCAATCGTTTATCGGGTCTGGCGGTTTTCATGGCGCGCACCAAGGGGGCATAGGTGTCTAGGAAATCTACAAAATTGCCTTTGTAATCATAGACTCTTCCGCGCCCGCCCAATTGGTCAATGTGAAAGCCATCAAACGGCAGAGCATCGTACACATTTTCGTTTTGTCGCACCAAATAGCGTTGCCAATCGGTGTTGGCGGGGTTGAGCAGATAAATATCGCTGCGGAAATAGGTGTTGTCTAAATCGTGTTTATCTTTTTCTTTGTGTTCGGTATCTTTAAATACATACCATTCTTCGGATACGCCATCGGTGGATGCGCCATCCAATGCGCCAAAACCAAGGTTGTAGAACATGGCTTTCATATTGCGGCTGTGCAAGCCGTTAATGTATTTGAGCAGGGTATCGCGCGAAGTGGTGCGCCCTAAAATATCCTTCCATGTGCCTGCATTGGGATAGGGCTTATGCTGGGCATATTGCCAATCATAAAATTGGATGCCGTTGATGTGATAGCGCGCGAGTGAGTCTAATGTTTGGTTGATGGCATCATCGGATAGGTTGCCAAATTGGGTTAAAAAGCCATAGCGAGGAAATTTTATCCAATCGGAGGAAACGTCTATGGCAATGGTGGCATAGGTGTTTTCTCTGCCTTTGCCATCTGCGCTAAATACTTCTGCAATGTAGCCCAAATCGTTGGTGCTGGGCGGCTGCCAAGTCCATTCTTTGTTGTTTATTCTGGCTACGCCGATGGGTTTGCCTGCTTGCGAATAGCGCACATACATTTCGCTGCTTGGCAAGTTGTCTAGTGTGAAGCGAACGGTTTCATTGGGTTTATATGCTGCTTTATCGGTTTTTAGGCTGCCTGAATAAAGCTGGTCGGATGAGCGCAGCGCGTTTTGTTCAGAGATAACGGGCGTTTGCGCGTTAGGCTGCACAGGTTGTGGCGCGGGGGTGATTGGTTGTGGATTGGGAGTAATGGGCTGCGGTTCAGGAGTGATGGGTTGTGGATTGGGTGTGATGGGTTGGGGCTCAGGGGTGGGGTTGATAGGTTGGGGTTGAGGTTGGTTATTATGACCGTGGTTGATGTAAGCCGAATCGTCTTTCTTGTTGTTGCTGCTTGCTTTAACGCAGCCCCTAGATTTGCCGTCCGCCATCATGCAGTTGGTGTATTTGGGGTCTGGTTGATTGCCCGCTTGATGACCGTTGTTTCCCTTTTTGCAGCCACTAGACAGCAACGCGGTTAAAACCAACAAGGTTAATGTTTTAAATTGCATTTTAATCTCCAAGAAAATTTAGAAATAGATTGTTTCAGGCAGCCTGAAAATGATTATTCAATCAAGGTATCAATCTAAAAAGCAGGTAAAACAAAACTACTCAGCAGCATAAGCAAGCAAGATGCCATTGGGTTAAATGGATAGGGGGTAGCCTGAAACTCACTCTTCAATCACATGCGGCACGATATACATCCGATTGCGCAC
>CAJPSG010000206.1 GCA_905373195.1 Kingella oralis | reverse complement strand
AGGCTGCCTTTCTGCGCTATCCATAGGCAGCCTGAAAACAGATTTGCGCCGATTAAGCCAAAGGTTCAATCAACAATGTAATCCCATCTTTGCCGCAAATACGCGCGTTATCGCCCATTTGGAAATGCGCGGTTGGGCGGGCAGCGCGGGCTTCCCATGTGGTGCCGCGATAAAACACGCGCCATGCGCCGCCTGATAGCGGCTGCTCAATTTGCACCACGCTGCCGATGTCCAAATCGTTATGTTGCTGCAAGGCTTTGTTTTTCGGCGATTTGCCGCGCAAACGGTAAACGTATAGCGTGCCCACCGCCGACAAAAACGCCGCCACCAGCATACTTACCACCGTGCTGGCGTTAAACAGCCACGCGGTTAGCCCCGCGCCTGCCAACGCCGCCGATAGCACCAACAAATACACCGTGCCGCTAAATAGCTCCAACATAAAAACGGCCACGGCGGCAATCAGCCAATAAGTCCAAAGAGCCATGATTTTTTCCTTTTTTGATGGGGTTACGATGCGGCATCCTGCGTTTCAGGCTGCCTTAAAGCGTTGGCATTAGGCTTCCACCACTTCCACGCTGTGCGTAATCGGCGCGATTTTGCTCATCATCACGCAAGCCGAGCAATCGTGCGCCAGCGAATCAGCGATGATTTGGTTTACCTGCGCCGTGTCCAAACCGCGCCCCAGCACCTTGTAATGCACATGAATTTTGGTGAACACTTTGGGCGCAGTCGCCGCGCGTTCCGCTTCCACGCTCACAATGCAATCCACAAAGCCCGCCTGCGCTTGCAACGCGCCCGCCACATCCACGCTGGTGCAGCCCGACATCCCCATCAGCATCACTTCCAACGGGCTTGCCCCGCGCTTCCAGCCTTCTGCCGCGCTCGTGCCGTCCATCACAATACTGTTGCCGTGTTCGTTGGCGGAGACAAAGGTTTTTCTGCTTAACCATTGGGTTGTGATTTTCATGATTTTTCCTTTTAATACAATACGATAACAAGATAACAAGCAAAGCACACGCTGCGCCTGCCCTGCGAGTAAGAAAGATGAGATAACAGCGATTTTCGCTTTTTCAGGCTGCCTTTTCCGCCATGCCCAGCAATATATACGACAACACAACGGGCAATACCGCCCCAACCAAAAACACCAGCAGCCACAGCATCAAATTATCCGCCAGATTGCGCAACAGCTTAAAGTAGCCCCACGCATAAAGCCCCGTAATCACGCCGCCAATAATCATCCCAAGCAGCGATGTGCCACCACCAAGCAAAAACGCAATCACGCCATACGCCAACGCCCATTGCCATGTGCGCGAAGTTTCCTGAAATGTGTCTTGCAGCTTACCAAAAATTAACAGAATCAATGGACCAAACATTTCGTTCTCCTTATTCGCTTGACTGGCATCGCAGCCAAGTGTAATTTAACACAAATTCACATAGTTAGGCAGCCTGAAAGCCTAACTTTACAGTATTTTTCAGGCTGCCTCGGCAAACCACAACCCATTGTTCCCATTAGGAGAAAACCATGTCCCAATCATTTGACGTTGCCGTTATCGGCGCAGGGCCGGGCGGCTACATCGCAGCGATTCGCGCCGCGCAGCTGGGCTTCAAAACTGTGTGCATTGACGCGGGCAAAAACAAAGCAGGCGACGCCCCCGCGCTGGGCGGCACTTGCTTGAATGTTGGCTGCATTCCGTCCAAAGCCTTGCTGCAATCGTCTGAGCATTTTCACGCCGCGCAGCACGATTTCGCCGAACACGGCATCTCGTTTACAGGCAGCCTGAAATTTGATGCCGCCAAAATGATTGAACGTAAAGATGCGATTGTGAACAAGCTCACAGGCGGGATTAAATTTTTGTTTCAAAAGAACAAAATTGAAAGCGTTTTTGGACGCGCTTCGTTTGCGGGCAAACAAGGCGATGACTGGCTGCTGAATGTGGACAACGGCGAGCAAATCGCCGCCAAGCACGTTATCATCGCCACAGGCTCTGCGCCACGCGGCTTGCCCAATTTGGTCAAAATCAGCAATGTGAACGTGTTGGACAACGAAGGCGCGTTGAACTTGACCGCCGTGCCCAAAAAATTGGGCGTGATTGGCGCGGGCGTGATTGGTTTGGAGCTGGGCTCGGTGTGGAAACGCTTGGGCGCAGAAGTGCATATTTTGGAAGCTGCGCCCACCTTTTTGCCCGCCGCCGACCAGCAAATCGCCAAAGAAGCGTTTAAATATTTCACCAAAGAACAAGGGCTGGCGATTGATTTGGGCGTGAAGCTCAATCAAATTATTGAATACAAAGACGGCGTTTCGGTGGAATACGAAGTTTCAGGCAGCCTGAAAACGAGTGAAGCGAGTGCCAAAGAAACCAAGACCGCGCAGTTTGATAAGCTGATTGTTGCCATCGGACGCGTGCCCGTTACGCAAGGCTTGGACGCGGACAAGGTGGGCTTGGCAATCGACGAGCGCGGTTTTATCGCGGTGGACGAGGAATGCCGCACCAATTTGCCCAATGTGTGGGCGATTGGCGATGTGGTGCGCGGCCCGATGCTGGCACACAAAGCCAGCGAAGAAGGCGTGGCGGTTGCCGAGCGCATCGCAGGGCAAAAACCGCATGTGGATTTGGGCAACGTGCCGTTTGTGGTGTACACCGACCCCGAAATCGCATGGGTGGGCAAAACCGAAGAGCAGCTAAAAGCCGCGGGCATCGCGTATAAAAAAGGCACATCAGGCTTTGGCGCAAACGGACGCGCCTTGGGCTTGGGCAAGGCAAAAGGGATGGTGAAAGTGTTGGCAGATGCGCAAACCGACCGCATTTTGGGCGTGCACATGATTGGCGCAATGACCAGCGAACTCATCGCCGAAGCCGTTGCCGCGCTGGAATTCAAAGCCAGCAGCGAAGACATCGCGCGGATTATCCACGCGCACCCCACGCTGTCGGAAGTGTTGCACGAAGCGGCATTGGCGGCGGATAAGCGGGCGTTGCATGGTTAGCGGGGGAATGAGAGGCAGCCTGAAAACGGGATAAATGGGTTTTCAGGCTGCCTAACTGGGTTTTTGCAGATGGAATATATTGTGGTTCAAGATATGCGGCGCGAACGATTTTGAATGTAAAAGGCAGCCTGAAAAAGGGTGAAACCAATGTTCAGGCAAATTTGAAAATATCAGCTCAGAAATGACGGCTAACATAGCCATTTCTGCATCATCTTTCACGTTGTCTGATTTATTTCATTCGATGTGATGCAACTTATTTTTAGCTTAGGAAAATAAACATTGTTAAATAAAAAAACCGTTACATTATCAGCGTTTATTTTTATTATTTTATTTTTGGTTGTTGTTTTTCATTCTGAAAAAAAAGAATTATCAACGGATTACTTTGTTTTTGATGACTCTGATAATTACAATTCAGGGATACCGTTTAATTATTTCTTGATAGAAAAAAAGGACAATGCCGTAATTTATTTTCTTGTTAATGATTATCTTGAAAAAGATAATTTCATTTATTTTTCATACATTGATGGTGGATTGCGGGACGACTTTTGAGATAACCATTTCTTATCAGATGGCTCTATCTTGTTTAGCAATTCAAAGATTCGTTTATTTGATTCAATTGAAATATCTTCAATTTTATGCGTTATTTTGTTTATTTTAGCCAATTTTAAATTGGGATTGTAATAGCAAAAGTCGTCCCGCAATCCACCATCAATGTAT
>CAJPSG010000205.1 GCA_905373195.1 Kingella oralis | reverse complement strand
TTAGCCCAAAGGCAGCCTGAAACCGATGGAACATTGGCGGCTCGCCGACATCTTGTTAATCCATGCAGCCCTATTGAATACACCATCTGGCGACAAGCCGTCGCCGCTCCATTTTAGACAACAACCACCCAAAACCATCCCTTTGCACCATAAAATGCGCCTTTCTTGCTAACACACCCAACAAGATGCCCTTATCATCCGCATCTTGTTTTTTCATTTTTGGAGACCACCATGCACACACAAAATCTCATCATCGGCTTTGGCAAAGCAGGCAAAACGCTGGCCGCCGATTTAGCCAACTACGGACAATCCGTTGTTTTAGTAGAACAAAACGATCAAATGTATGGCGGAACGTGCATCAACATCGGCTGTATTCCCAGCAAAAAATTATTGGTGGAAGGCGCAAAGCAGCACGATTTTCAGGCTGCCATGCAAGCCAAAAATAGCCTAATCCCCAAGCTGCGCGCCGCCAATTTCGCCAAATTGGACAACATGGCAAACGTGCAAATCATCCACGCCCAAGCCCAGTTTCAAGACGAGCACACCGTTATTCTGCGCGGCGCACAAGGCGAGCAAACCCTCCGCGCCGAGCGCATTTTCATCAACACAGGCGCAACGTCTAATCCGCTTAACGTTGCAGGCGCAGACCATCCACGCGTGTATTACAGCACCGAAATGCTGTCGCTTGCCGAACGCCCTGAGCGTTTGGTGATTATCGGCGGCGGTTATATTTCGCTGGAATTTGCCTTTATGTATCAACAATTTGGCAGCCAAGTTACCATTTTAGACAACAGTCCCGTGTTCCTGCCGCGCGAAGACCGCGACATCGCCGAAGAAATGCTGCGCGTGTTAAACAGCCGCCAAATCAACGTGGTGCAAAGCATTGCCATCAACGCCTTTGCCGAGCAGGGCGATGGCGTGGTGGTGCAAACCAATCAGGGCGAATTTGCCGCCGATGCCGTGTTGGTGGCGATTGGACGGCATCCCAACACCGCCGCGCTCGCGCTGGAAAACGCAGGCATCGCCGCCACCGAGCGCGGCTTTATTGCCACCGATGCCCAATGTCGCGTGATTGGCAAAGAGCATATTTGGGCGATGGGCGACGTGGCGGGCAGCCCCATGTTTACCTACATTTCGTTGGATGATTACCGCATTGTGCGCGACCAACTGCTCGGCAACGGCACGCGCCGCCGCGACGACCGCGCCACCTTCCCCACCACCACCTTCACCGAGCCGCCGCTGTCGCACATCGGCATGACCGAAACCGCCGCCGCGCAATCAGGGCGCAGCTACAAAGTGCTGAAACTGAAAGCCGAAGCCATCCCCAAAGCCAAAATTTTGGGACAAACCGATGGTCTGCTCAAAGCGATTGTGGACAGCGAAAGCAGCGAAATTCTCGGCGTAACCCTGTTTTGCGCCGAATCGCACGAAATCATCAACCTGTTCAAAATGGCGATAGATCATAAAATCCCCGCCAGCTACATCAAAAACCAAATCTTCACCCATCCCACCATTGCCGAAGGGTTGAACGATTTGTTTGCCGCCGCCTAAACAGCCATCACGGCATAGTTTGGCGCGCTTAAAAAGGCAGCCTGAAAACGAGTATCCGCCCGTTTTCAGGCTGCCTTTTGGCGTTGTTCTCAGGTATCATTGCGTGGCTTGCCATTGCGTATTGAGGCAGCCTGAAATAGGAGAAAGCTATGCCCCAGCCCATCGTTATCCCGCTAAGTAAAATTCGCACCGCATTGACCGCCCTGTTTTTCTTATCTGTGTTCGTAGCCATTGTTCAAAAACCAAGTTACCGCATAGACGATTGGTTTGTCGGCGCATTTGTCCTAGGCATGGCGATTTACTCGGGCTATTCGCTGATAATATTTGCCACCCAACCCGCCATTATTGTGAATGAAAACGGTATTACTTGCCACACTTCGCATTATCTCCGCACAGCCCGCTCCTTTTTTGCGTGGCAAGATATTGTAAGTATCAGCGCAAACCACTCTTTTTGGTTAGGCGATAATTTAATTATCACGGTTAAACAAGCGCACAACGCCGTTCAATCGCTAAGCATTTCCACGATGTTTTTGCCCACCACGCCTAAAAAATTGTTGGCAGAAATAGAACGCGAATACCGCAACCATTACCACCCCACTCCACCCATTCAGGCAGCCTGAAACCCCTTTCCCAACCCCTTGTAAAGGACTTCTCTCATGTCATTCCTCAAACTCACCGACCAAAACGTAAACGGCAAAACCGTGCTCATCCGCGCCGATTTAAACGTCCCCTTTAAAGACGGCAAAATCAGCGACGACACCCGCATCCGCGCATCGCTGCCGTCCATCCAATATTGCTTGGACAACGGCGCAGCGGTCATCGTCATGACGCATTTAGGTCGCCCCACCGAAGGCGAATTCCACCCCGAAGACGACGTTGCCCCCGTTGCCGTGCATTTGGGCAAACTACTGGGCAAGGAAGTTAAAGTGTTGAACGACTGGCGCGACAATCCGCCCAACCTGAAAGCAGGCGAAGTTGCGCTGCTGCAAAACGTGCGCATCAACAAAGGCGAAAAGAAAAACGACCCCGAGCTGGGCAAAGCCTACGCCGCCTTGTGCGATATTTTCGTGAACGATGCGTTTGGCACTGCGCACCGCGCCCAAGCGTCCACCGAAGCCGTTGCCGCCGCCGCGCCGCTTGCCTGCGCGGGCATTTTGATGGCAGCGGAATTGGACGCGCTGGGCAAAGCCCTGAAAAACCCCGCCCGCCCGCTGGTGGCGATTGTGGCGGGCAGCAAAGTGTCCACCAAATTGACGATTTTAGAATCGCTGGCGGACAAGGTGGATCATTTAATCGTGGGCGGCGGCATCGCCAACACGTTCTTGCTGGCGCAGGGCAAAGCCATTGGCAAATCGCTTGCCGAGCCTGATTTGGTGGGCGAAGCGAAAAAAATCATCGCCAAAATGCAAGCCAAAGGCGGCGTAGTGCCGCTGCCTGTGGACGTGGTTACGGCGAAGGAATTTGCCGAAAGCGCGGCGGCGGAACACAAAAGCGTGGACGATGTGGCATCGGACGATATGATTTTGGACATCGGCAAGCAATCTGCCGCGCAATTAGCCGATATTTTGAAAAACGCGGGCACGATTGTGTGGAACGGACCGGTGGGCGTGTTTGAGTTTGACCAATTTGCAGGCGGCACGGAAGCAGTGGCGCGGGCGATTGCCGAGAGCGCGGGCTTCTCCATCGCGGGCGGCGGCGACACGCTGGCGGCGATTGCCAAATTCGGCGTTACCGAGCAAATCGGCTACATCTCCACAGGCGGCGGCGCGTTTTTGGAATTCTTGGAAGGCAAGGAATTGCCAGCCGTAGTGGCGTTGGAGAAGTTTGCGAAGTAGGATTTGGTTGAAGTGGATAGATGGGCAGCCTGAAAATGTGTTTGGTGCGTTTTTGGGCTGCTTTTTTTGTGTGTGTGGGATTTTTTTGGGGCGTGGTTTGTTTGGCAATTTTGGTTTTCAGGCTGCCTTTTGGGGATGGGGTAGGGGGATTTTTGCTAACTGGTAAGGCAGCCTGAAAAAGGAGTTTGGTGCTCTGTGGTTGGCTTGGGGCGTAGTGTTTACCTTTGCGCCTAATCGCAGCGCGGCGACTTACTTTTCTTTGCTTCGCCCACCAAATCAGGCTCGGCAAGCGATTTGCCAATGGCTTTGCCCTG
>CAJPSG010000204.1 GCA_905373195.1 Kingella oralis | reverse complement strand
GCGTGGGTTTAAGGCAGCCTGAAAACGCCAAACTTTCCAGCACCGCGCTGCCCGCCCAAGCTGCCGACTATTTCCTACCAGATATCGAATGCGACGGCAGCGCCAACGTCCGTGCCGCACCCGACACGCACAGCAAAATCCTCACCGAGCTGGATTACCGTAGCACGCAGCACAAAATCCTCGGCAGGCAGGGCAAATGGTTGCGTATCCAACTAAACGGCGGCCGCACGGGCTACGTCCACCAAAGTCAGGGCTATATCGTGCAGAACTACATCGTTGCCAGCCCCGACGGCTCGGTCAATGTCCGCCACAACGAAATGGATCAAGGTCAGCCGATTACAGGGCAGTCCGAAATCCTCACCACTCTGCCCAACGGCACGCGCGCGCAGATTATTCCGAAATTGAACAGGGGCGACTGGCTGTATTACACCAATCAGGGTGCCTATACCGAAAAAAACGAATACGGCAACAACAAACTTATTTCCGGCTATATCCACAAAAGCCAGCTGCGCCGCGCCGATTAGGCAGCCTGAAACGCAAAAAGCAGCCTGCATCCGCATCCTCCAAAGGAAACCCCATGAACATCAAAAAACTAGGCAGAGCCGACTACGCCCCCACCTTTGAAGCCATGAAAACCTTCAACGCCGCGCGCACGCCCGACACCGAAGACGAAATCTAGCTGGTCGAACACCCGCCCGTGTTCACCCAAGCCCCATTCACAAAAATCGGGCATAAATACGCAATCTCCACACACAAAGGCAGCCTGAAAAGCCAAACCACGCTTTTCAGGCTGCCTTTGCTTCACTCTGCGCTTGGTAATCCCGCTTCACGCCGCTTCATCGCCCACCAAGTTATCCATCATCGCATCAAACTCGGCAACAAGGCTGGGCTCAATATGCGGGCGCATCAGGCTTAATGTGCGATACACGCCGCGCGCTTTCACTTGCTCGGCGCGCAAAGGGTCGCGCCCGTTGATTGAGCCGTCAAAGTCAAACCAATATTTGCCCACCAGCCACATATTCACCGTTAAATCTTTCACGCCGCGGTCGTCAATTTTAATCAGTCCTTTGTCACGCAGCATGCCGAAAAGTTTGGTTGCCAGCGGGGCAAATTGCTTTTGCGTGAATTGGTTATACTCGCCCAGCAGCGTTTTGCTGCGGTTTAAAAGCGCGTTCACATCGCTAAACAAAAAGCGGTAATCCCACAAAATATTGTACAGCCCTTTCATATACACCACCGTGCCTTCTATGCCGTCGGGCAGCTCGGTTTTGCCCAGATAGTCCAACAGCTCTTGGCGGTAGCGTTTGAAAATTTGCACGATGATTTCGTCTTTGTTGGCAAAGTGGTAATAGAGATTACCGGGGCTGATGTTCAGATGGCTGGAAATATGGTTGGTGCTGATGTTGCGCTCGCCGTGTTCGTTAAACAGCATTAAGCTGGCATCAATGATTTTGGTGTAGGTGCTGGTGCAGGGTTCTTTGCTCATGTTGCACTCGTTAATCGGTTGTTCGTAAAAGAAAAATGCGATTGTATAAGATTTTAGGCAGCCTGCGTAGTGTAACGGAGTTGCGAAGCTAAAATGTAATTGGACAAAATGGATAATGGCGTTTTCAGGCTGCCTTTTAGACTTCTGTTTCAGGCTGCCTCATCCCAGTGCGGTTCAAGGTTGGGCTCGGGTTCTAGGCGAATGCGGAATTTTTCCCACACGGCTTGGCACACATAATCTGACAAATCTTGCACATCCTGTGCGCTGGCGTGGTTTTTGTTTACCAACACGAGGGCTTGATGCTCGTGTACGGCTGCGCCGCCGATTTGTTTGCCTTTCAAACCGCATTGGTCAATCAACCAACCTGCGGCGAGTTTCAGGCTGCCATCTGCTTGCGGATAGCTGGGCATATCGGGATATTGTTGCTTAATCTGCGCGGCGTGTTCGGCGGAAACGATGGGGTTTTTGTAGAAACTGCCTGCGTTGCCCAGCTCGGATGGCTCGGGCAGTTTGCTGCGGCGGATTTGGATGATGGCTTGGGCGACTTGCGCGGCGGTGGGGGCTTGGTTGCCGTGTTGCGCGGCAAGCGTGGCGGCGAGGTCGCCGTAGTGGATTTTGGGGGTGAACGTTTCATCCAGCGCGAAGGTTACGGCGGTGATGACGTAGCGGCGTTTGCCTTGCTGTTTGAACAGGCTTTCGCGGTAGCCAAATTGGCATTGGGCGTTGCTGAGCGTGATGAAGTTTTGTGTTTGCAAATCAAAGCATTGCACGCTCACAATGCGGTCTTTCACTTCCACGCCATACGCGCCAACGTTTTGCACGGGGCAAGCGCCGACTGTGCCAGGGATTAGGCTCAGGTTTTCCAGCCCGCTCAGCCCGAGCGCGAGGGTGTGTTGGATAAAGTCGTGCAGCATTTCGCCCGCTTGCGCTTCTATATGCACGATGCCGTCTGCGCAGTGGGTTTGGCGGATGCCGCGCGTGGCGATGTGCACCACCAGCGCGGGATAGTCGCGTGTGAACAGGGTGTTGCTGCCGCCGCCGAGCCAGCAGACGGTTTGGCGGTTGTATTCGGGCAGTTGGCACAGGGCGGGCAGGTCGGCGCTGTCGGTAAGCTCAATGTAATGCGCGGCGGTGGCGGGCAGGGCGAAGGTGGTGCGGTTAATCAGCGGGTGGTTGTGGTGGAGGGTGAACATGGTTTTCAGGCTGCCTGAATAGGAAAAAGGGCGCATTATAGCGGGTTATGGGGGTGGGATGGTTTTCAGGCTGCCTTTGTGGTGATAGGCAGCCTGAAAACGTTAAAACAAACTGGCTTGCTGTGGATTGGGCGCGGAGGCGTTTTCAGGCTGCCTTTGCATATAGCGGGTAATCCAGTTAAAGAAATCGGCGGAAATTTCAAAATGCCCATAGCGCAGCAGGCTGGCATAGTGTTTCCATTCACTATGTTGGCGGGCAATGTCTAGCGGGCAATCGCGCACGATTGGGGCATACGCCACATTGCGGCGATAGGGGATAAAGGTTGCGCTCATCTGAAACGGGTAGGCTCGGTCGTCCAAAATTTGCCCGAACGCGGTAAAGGCTTGCAGCTTTTCGTTGCCGTCTAATCGGATTTTGGGGCTGTAATACAGCAGCCAGTCGCCGCGTTTCATGCGGTTGAGCGGAGCGGCTTTGCCGTGGCAGACTTGGCAGAACCCGCCTGCTACGCCGCGTAAAACGTGTTCTTGGGAAACAGTGCCTATCCAATATTTCATATTTGCTCCTGTGGTTGGGGGATGGGGTGGGATGGTTTTCAGGCTGCCTCTGTGCTTCAAGCAAAGGCAGCCTGAAAATGGATTGGCATCATACGCGCGAGCCGCGTCAGTTTGTGTCAGTAGTCGGGCGTGCGGATGTTTTCGCGTTGCTGCCATTGGCGCAGCAAGAGTTCGTGCGGCGTGGGGCTGGGGCTGCCAAGGGCGATGTTTTGGATGCGGTCGCAACGAAAATGGCGAAAGTCTTGCCGTTGCTCGCACCATGCGGCAAGCAGGCGCACTTCGGGGAAGTAGCCCAGCGCGATGGGTTGGATTTGGCGATGGCTGGGGTTGCCGTGTTGGTCGGTGTAATCCACGATAAGGCGGCGGTTGTCGCGCAGGGCGTGGCGGATTTGGGCGAGGGCGTGGGTTTCGGCTTCGCTGTATTGCGGCGCGGGGCTGATGGAAAACTGCGCGTTGGCGGCGGTGTGGGCA
>CAJPSG010000203.1 GCA_905373195.1 Kingella oralis | reverse complement strand
AATTAGTACAGCAAGGCGAGCCAACGCTGTATAAGGCTTAATTGGAGCGACTATATTCATAATAAGGCAGCCTGAAAACCATACGTCCTATTGGCTTTCAGGCTGCCTCTGCCTTGCCTGCTTGCAACCGGCAACGCCGTTGCGCTACTATTCGCCTGCTTTTGGCTGCCCATTTTGCGAAACATTTGATGATATGCACGGCTGGCGAAAAGCATTTGGTTTTAGGCGGCTATGAGGCAGCCTGAAATACATTTAACCCCACCCGACAAAGGAAAACACGATGACAACCGTTACATTCTCAGGAAACCCCGTGCAACTGAAAGGCGCATTGCCCACCGTAGGCGCAGCCGCCCCCGCGTTTACGCTCACCGCTGCCGATTTATCCGAAAAAACGCTGGCAGACTTTGCGGGCAAACGCAAAGTACTCAACATTTTCCCCAGCATTGACACAGGCGTGTGCCAACAATCGGTGCGTACGTTTAACCAACGCGCCGCCGCGCTCACCAACACCGTGGTGCTGTGCATTTCTGCCGATTTGCCCTTTGCCCAAGCGCGCTTTTGCGGCGCAGAAGGCTTGGATAACGTGGTAACGCTGTCTAGCTTCCGCAGCAGCTTTGCGCAAGATTACGGCGTTGCCCTTGCCGATGGCGCATTGCGTGGCTTAACCGCCCGCGCTGTGGTGGTGCTGGATGAGCACGACAAAGTGTTGTATGTCGGCTTGGTGCCTGAAATTGCGCAAGAGCCTGATTACGATGCTGCGCTGGCGGTGTTGTAATCCGCCTTTAATCTAAACGCCATTTAAAAGGCAGCCTGAAAACGCTTCAAATCCGTTTTCAGGCTGCCTTTCATGCTGGGCTACACGCCTTGTTTCAAACTGGCTTCAATAAAGCCGTCTAAATCGCCGTCTAACACGGCTTTGGTGTTGCCGACTTCGTAGCTGGTGCGCAAGTCTTTGATGCGCGAGGAATCCAGCACATAGGAGCGGATTTGGCTGCCCCAGCCCACGTCTGATTTGCCTTCTTCTAAGGCTTGTTTTTCTTCGTTGCGTTTGCGCATTTCCAGTTCAAACAGTTTGGCGCGCAGCATTTCCATCACAATGCGGCGGTTTTCGTGTTGCGAGCGGCTGGATTGCGATTGGACAACGATGCCTGTGGGGATATGCGTGATGCGCACGGCGGAGTCGGTTTTGTTGATGTGTTGCCCGCCTGCGCCCGATGCGCGGTAGGTGTCGGTGCGCAAATCGGCGGGGTTGATTTCAATTTCAAAACTGTCGTCCACTTCGGGATAGACGAACACGGAGGCGAACGAGGTGTGGCGTTTGTTGTTGGCATCAAACGGCGAGTAGCGCACAAGGCGGTGCACGCCTGTTTCGGTGCGCAGTAACCCGTAGGCGTATTCGCCTTCTATGCGCAAGGTGGCGTTGTTGATGCCTGCGATTTCGCCGTCGTCTTGCTCGATGACTTCCACTTTAAAGCCTTTGCGCTCGGCGTAGCGGGTGTACATTCGCAGCAGCATGCCGGCCCAGTCTTCGGCTTCGGTGCCGCCTGCGCCTGCGGTGATGTCCACAAAGCAGTTGTTGGGGTCGGCGGGCTGGTTAAACATGCGCTTGAACTCTAAATCCGCCATTTGTTTTTCTAACTCGGCAACGTCGGCAACGATGGCGGCAAAGCCGTCGGCATCGTTTTCTTCCACCGCCATGTCAATCAGCTCGCGGTTGTCGGCGATGCCGTTTTCAATGTTGTCCAGCGTGAGCACGATGCCTTCCAAGATTTTGCGCTCTTTGCCGATTTCTTGGGCGCGCTTGGGGTCGTTCCAAAGCTCGGGGTCTTCGGATAGCCCGATAACTTCTTCTAGCCGCTCTTTTTTGCCTTGGTAATCCATATATACGCGGATGTCGGCGTTGCGCTGGGATAGGCTGGTGAGCTGGTTTTGCAGTTGGTTGATGTGTTCGGTTTCCATGATGTTCCTTGCGGTGTAAACACCTGATACAAAGTTTGTAAACTCGTTTTCAGGCTGCCTATCAAGATGAGGCAGCCTGAAAAGGGTTGTAGGGATGGTTTCAGGCTACCTAATGGTTTTCAGGCTGCCTAATGAATAATCGGGGCGTTTTGCGCGGCGATTTCTTGCTCCCAAAGATCGCAATAATGGCGCAGCTTGCCGTAGTTTTCGTATTCGTGGGATTGGTTTTGCACGCGGATTTCGTTGAGCAAATCGCGCAGCAGTTCAACGGGCTCAACTTCTGTGCCGTATAGGTCTTCATCAAAAGCCACGCCTACCAAATGCGCGTCTTCGTCCATGCCGATGAGGATGTCTTCCATAAAATCCACCAGTGGGATTTCTACGATTTCGTAGTCTTGCCATTCGTCGTGTTGGCAGGCTTGGGTGTCTTCTAGGTTGTCCCAAAAGCAATACACGGCTTCGGGCTCGCCGAGGTTGTCGTCATACACTTCGGATGGGCATTCGGCGAAGTAGTCTTCATCGTCTTGCAGGGTGTAAACGGTGCGGTATTGCACCACTTGTTGCACAAAGGCTTTGTAGCGTGGGTCGTTTTCGGTGTCGTCGAGTGAGAATTTTGGGCTCATGGTGGGTACTTTGGGGCGCGTGGGGCGCGGTTGGCAAGATGTGAAAACCGTGCGGTCTGGCAACGGCACGGTGGTTATTCGCGTTTGAGGTTATAGTAGGTTTCGCCTTCTTCTATATAGCCTAGCTCGCTGCGGGCTAGCTCGGACAGGGCTTCGTAGCCGTTTTGCAAATCGTCCACTTGGGCGCGCAGCATGGCGTTATCGTGGCGGATGGTGGCGTTTTCGCGCTTGATGTTTTCGGCTTGCTGCTGCATTTGGGCGTATTGGGTGCGCAGCCCGCCGTTGTGTAGCCAGATTTTGTATTGCAAGCCCGCCAGTGTGATGAGCAAGCCCCATGTTATCCATTTCATTGTTTTGATTCCATTTTGTGTTTTCAGGCTGCCTTTTGATGTGTGGCTAAGGCAGCCTGAAACTTGCGTTTGCGTTGCTCGTTTTCAGGCTGCCTTATGCGTTGCGCGATTATTTTTTCAGCTGATAAAACGCTTTTTTGCCTGGGTAGTAAGCGGCTGAACCCAACTCTTCTTCAATGCGCAAAAGCTGGTTGTATTTTGCCATGCGGTCGGAGCGGCTGAGCGAGCCTGTTTTGATTTGCATGCAGTTGGTGGCAACGGCTAAATCGGCGATGGTGCTGTCTTCGGTTTCGCCCGAGCGATGGCTCATCACGCTGGTGTAGCGGTTGCGTTTGGCTAAATCTACCGCGCTTAATGTTTCGCTTAGCGTACCGATTTGGTTCACTTTCACCAGCAGCGCGTTCGCCACGCCTTTTTCAATGCCCTCTGCCAAGATTTTGGGGTTGGTTACAAACAAATCGTCGCCCACCAATTGCACTTTGTCGCCCAATTTTTCGGTAAGGTGTTTCCAGCCTGCCCAGTCGTTTTCGTCCATGCCGTCTTCAATGGAGATGATGGGATATTTGGCAACCAAGTCGGCTAAATATTCGGCAAATTCTTCGCTGGTATAGGCTTTGCCTTCGGCTTCCAAGTGGTATTTGCCGTCTTTATAGAACTCGCTGGATGCGCAATCCATGGCGAACAGCACATTTTCGCCTGCTTTGTAGCCCGCTTTTTCGGTGGCTTCCACCATCAATTGCAAGGCTTCTTCGTGGCTGTTTAGGTTGGGCGCAAA
>CAJPSG010000202.1 GCA_905373195.1 Kingella oralis | reverse complement strand
ATGGCTCGGTTGATTTGCGCTTCCAGCGTGTTGTCGTCTGTGGGCGCATCATCGGCAAGATGCGCGGCAGGAGCGGCGGGCTGAGATGGGTTTTCGTTGGGAATGGGGGCGATTTCGCGGTCGTCAAAGAAAAGCGGCGCGGGGGCGTTTGCCGATTGCTCGCGGGGGGCGGGCGTGTCGGCAAGGGCAAACAAGGAAAGGGGCAGCAACAGCAAAGGGAGTTTATTCATTTGGGGTGTTTCGCGCAGTAAGGCAGCCTGAAACGGGAAATAGCGTTTTCAGGCTGCCTGTTTTAGATTAAATAGAGAATAGCGGATTATTGTTTTTTGCCGCCGAAGCCGACCAAAGCGTCATCACCTTGTAAAACTGAGCCAGCAATTTCTTCTGCATTCGGACCGAAAATGCCTAGTTTATAAGTACCGTTACCTGCTTTTTCTGATGTCGCTACGCCATTAGCCACGCCAAAACCTGATAATGGAGACTTATCAAGAGAATTTTGATGCGAAACGTTGGTAATGTCGCTTTCGTGCAAGTTAATCAAGCCCGCTTCGTTAATACCGCTAATTGAACCTGCGCCTTTTTTGGTATCAAAGTTAATGGTGTAATCCAAGTTACCTTGTTCTGTTTCGGTAAAGGCAACACCTTTGTAATTGAATGAACCTGTGCTAGGTAAGGTTTTGGTTAATTCACCTTGCACATAGTTAATGTCAAAGTCTTTCTTATCAACATTTTCATTTACACGGGGACCAGTAACTTTCCCACCTGTGTTTTGTATAGCAGCGACGACAGAATAGGGTTGTTGATATAAATGGATTGTGCTGTTTCGGGTTGCAGAATAGGTGTCTCCACCAAATTTGGCTGTAGCTGTTTCGGTGGCGTTAATGCGTTTAAAGCCATTGCCTAATGTAGCAAGGTCAATATTGCCATTGTTGTAGGATTTGCCGTTAACGTTAACGCTGTATGAAGACAGTTCTACTTGTGCATTGTCGTTATCTGAAAGCTCTTTTGCTAAGTCGTTTAAATCTTCGTGAGCAGAAGCCCTTAAAGCAGAAACGGGAACTAATTTAGAAACGCCAATATTAGCATCGGGGCGGTTACCACCACCTATGATTGAATTATTGCTATTGGAGCTACCGCTGCCACTGCTGCTACACGCCGCCAAGCAAAGCGCAACCACAGTTAATGAACCAATGTGTTTTAAAGACATGATAATTTCCTTTTTCCAAGATTAAAGAATAGAACGTGCTAGAAAATCTAATTGCTTAGATTTGTTTAATTATTGTGCGGTTTTGTAAAGACTGTCAATCATTTGGTTTAAATTAACTACTAAACAGTTTAAATTTTACAACAGTCGGTCGCCATAATCCGCCGTATGCATAGTGAACAAGACAAAGCGGATTTCAGCCAGCGGCTGCAAACCGCGCTTAAACTGGCGGGGCTGGATTCGCTTTCGGGCGCAAATTTGGCTAACCGTTTTAATTTGCGCCACCCCAATCAGCCTGTGAGTACACAGGCATTTCATCATTGGCTATCGGGGCGTTCTATCCCTACGCCTGACAAAATTAAAACGCTGGCGGAATGGCTGGATACTACGGAAGAATGGCTGCGCTATGGGCGTGTGGCGCATGATTGCGGGCAGGTGTCGGCGCAAGAGCGATTGCTGCTGGATTATTTTCGTGCGCTCTCGCCTGAAAAGCAGCAAGCATTGATGACGTTGTTACACGGCAATGGCAATAATGGAGCATAAAATAAAGGCAGCCTGAAAACGCTTCAAACTCGTTTTCAGGCTGCCTTTATTTGTTCCCAACCGCTTATTTCACAAAGCGCGCATCGGCTTTAAACGGTGCGCTGCTGGTGGGTTTGGCGGTGTAGAAGCGGGCGAAGGGGCTGTCCATTTTGGTGTGAATGCGTTTGCCGTCAATCACGGCTTCGGCTTCTAGTTTCACGCCGCCGCCGTTGGTGGCTTTGTGCGCCATGTCGGGCCAGTCTAACGCGCTGATTTTGAGGCGGGGTTGTTCTACTTTGGCGGATGGGTTCATCAGTTGCTTGCCTACGGGGCGGATTTTTTCATCGGGCAGGTGTTCTGATGCGCCGCCGTTGTCGTCCACCACGCCGATGTTGAGCAGTTGGGCGTGGGCTAAGTCCATTTTGCCGTTTACCACGGGAATGCCGACAAACAGCTTCACGCCGCGATGCACATAGGCTTTTTCGCGCCATTGGGTTTGCCCTTCTTTGGGCGGCTTGGTTTCGGCGGCAACGGAATAGGTGCGCCCCATAATCATGACTTTGTAGCCTGCGATTTTGCGTGCGCCTAAGCCGTCTGTGATGTCGTCCACCAGATCGGGGGCGGTGCCTTTGGCGTTGCCGAGCACGCGGGCAGAGGTTTCGGCGAGATAGGCGGGCGCGCCGTTGATGGTGAGGGTGTGTTCTTGGGCGAAGTCGGCGGCGAATGCGCTGGCGGCGATGCCTGCGAACAGCAGGGCGAGGGCGGTTTTTTGCATGGGGTGGGTCTCCGTGTGTGAAAAAGGGTTAAAAAATGTTATGAACGCGCATTATGATGCAAACAATAGTTATTATCAAGTGTCGTGTTAAGGGGCAGCCTGAAACCAGTAACCTCGTTTTCAGGCTGCCTTTTTGCGTCTAAACCATATAAGGAAACAATCTAATTTGCTGCGTGCTCGCTGTTTATACTATCGCGCTTTTAGCAGGCGAAAGGCGTAAGCAAATGGCTTGGTCGGCGGATGATTACATTATTCTGTTTTTCTTTGTGGTGGGCGCGTTGTTGCATGGCATCACGGGCTTTGGTTATCCGATTGTGGGCACGGCGGTGGTGGCGGGGTTTTATCCGCTGAAAGTGGCGGTGGCGATGGTGGTGGTGCCGTGTATTGTGATGAATGTGGTGATGCTGCGCTCGGGTGCGGGCTTTTGGCGCAATGTGGCGGAATATGGGCGAGCGTTTTTGCCGTTGTTTGTGAGCAGTTTTGTGGGTGGGCTGATTGGGGTGAAGCTGCTGCTGGTGTTTCCTGAGCCTGCGCTGAAAATGTTTTTGGGGGTTACGCTGCTGTTTTATGTGGCAACGCAATACAGCCGTTTTCGCATTCGCTTTGGCTTGGGGCAGGGAACGATGCTGGCGTTTGGCTTTGTGGCGGGGATTGTGGGCGGGGTTACCAATGCGATTGTGGCGTTTTTGATGATTTATCTGCTGGGCACGGGGCGCAATAAAACGGAAATGGTGATGGTGAACAATATCAGCATTTTGATTACGAAATTGACGCAGATTGTGGTGCTGTTTCCTGTGTTGCGGGGGTTTGCGGCGCGAGATTGGTCGCTGCTGGGGGTGGTGATGGTGGTGTCGCTGGGGTTTGTGTGGCTGGGCGGGCGCATTCGGCTGCGGCTGCCGCAGGGGGTGTTTAATCATGTGGTGGCGGCGATGTTGCTGGCGTTGGGGGTGTATGCGATGTGGCAGGGCTGGGCGGGGTGGCGATAGCGCAATCAATCGTGTAAGGCAGCCTGAAAATATGATGGCTAAATGGAACAGCGGATGGCTGGACTGCGGTGGGGTGCAGGGGCTTGCCCCTGCTCGTGGTAGGCGGCGAAACGCCTGCTCTGGCAAAAAATAAACCATACCTAAGGCAGCCTGAAAACGATGTTTCAACGTTTTCAGGCTGCCTTACATTCGCATCCCAAGTGCAACACCCCTAAATAAGAGG
>CAJPSG010000201.1 GCA_905373195.1 Kingella oralis | reverse complement strand
TGTCCAATAAGAAATTTGTCCTTGGAAATAGCACCTTTTTTGTCCTATATGCCACAAAGCGCGTTTCAGCAAAGCTAAAACCCATTTCAAAACACGTTTTCAGGCTGCCTATTTGCCCCTGCCTCAATGCGACATAATCTGGCTTAAAAACTGCTTCGCCCGATCCGTTTGCGGGTTTTCAAAAAACTCATCAGGCTTGCGGTCTTCCAAAATCTGCCCGTGGTCCAAGAAAATAATTCTATCCGCCACCTCACGCGCAAAGCCCATCTCATGCGTAACGCACATCATGGTCATGCCGCTTTGCGCCAAATCCTTCATCACTTTCAACACCTCGCCCACCATTTCAGGGTCAAGCGCAGAAGTCGGCTCGTCAAACAGCATCACCGCAGGCTGCATCGCCAGCCCGCGCGCAATCGCCACGCGCTGCCGCTGCCCGCCCGATAATTCAGCAGGATACGCATCTTTTTTGTGCGCCAAACCCACTTTTTCCAACAATTCCACCGCCAGCTTTTCGGCAGCAGCGGCATCCATATTTTTCACTTTAATCGGCGACAGCGTAATGTTTTCCAACACCGTTAAATGCGGATACAAATTGAAATGCTGGAACACAAAGCCCACCTCAGTGCGGATTTTGTTCAAATCGGTTTTGGAATCGGCAACGTTTACGCCGTCCACCCAAATTTCGCCGCTTTCAATCTTTTCCAACTGGTTCACGGTGCGAATCAGCGTGGATTTGCCGCTGCCCGAAGGCCCGCACACCACCACCACCTCGCCTTGGTGAATGTCCAAATTCACATTGTTAATCACATGGTTACTGCCAAAATGCTTGTTTACCGCTTTAAAGCTGAGCATCAGTTTTTGCGTGTTGATTTTGTTGGGCATAATTCAAAACTTTCGTGTTGTATAAAAAATTAGGGATGAAACAGGTTGACGTGGTTTCAGGCAGTCTGAAAAACTATTTTACCAAACGATGCCACAGCCATGGGGCAATCAGCCAAGATGCCACCGCCAGCGGCAGCAAAATCCAAGCCGATAAGTTCAACCAATCGTGGTTAGGCTGCCATTTTTGCGCTTGCGCCGCTGCCATTTTAAAAAGATAAATCATGATTTCGCTCACCAGCGGCACGCTAGAAAAATGGCGCGGCTCGGCATCATATCGCTGCGAATAAAGGGCAGACAACGGCAGGGTAAAAGCATTTTGCAGCATCAAAAACCCTGCCGCCGCCAGCGGCAAATGCAAAGCAAGCGTTGACGCGCCACCGCGATGCCAAACCCATAGTAGCCAACATACAGGCAGCAAAATAGAAAGATAACGAGCGGATTGAATCGCGATTTTCAACGCCTGAGGCAGCCTGAAAATCATTTCCCCACCAGCGCGTTACTCAACGCTACATACCTTTCCGCCGCCACTTCTTCCGCCCGCTGCGTAGGCAAAATGCCCACGGCTTGCAAATCTTCATCGCTGGCAACGCCTTTCAGATTATTGCGCAGCGTTTTGCGCCGTTGATGAAACGCCAAGCGCACCAAATCGGCAAAGTGGGCGAAATCTTGCGCCGTGCCGATGCGCCCCACCACGGGAATCATGCGCACCACCGCCGAATCCACTTTGGGCGCGGGGATAAAACTTTCGGGTGGCACGTCAATTAGACTTTCCATGTCAAAAAAGTATTGCAGCATCACGCTTAGCCGCCCGTAGTCGCTGGTTTTGGGAGCGGCAACCATGCGCTCAACCACTTCTTTTTGCAGCATAAAATGCATATCAATCACTTCATCCGCCACTTCGGCGAGCTTAAACAGCAGCGGCGTGGAAATGTTATAGGGCAGGTTGCCCACGATTTTTTTGCGCCCTGCGATGCGGCGAAAATCAAAGTTCAACACGTCGCCCTCGTGAATCACCAGTTTGCTGGCAAAGGGTTGTTTTTTCAGATGGGCGATGATGTCGCGGTCAATTTCGCAAACGTGTAATTGGTTGATCTGGCGGGCAAGCGGCTCGGTGATCGCGGCAAGCCCCGGTCCAATTTCTATCACAATATCATTCGGTTGCGGGCGCACGGCGTTCACAATGTCGGTGATGATGCGGGTGTCTTGCAGAAAATTTTGCCCGAAGCGTTTGCGGGCTTGGTGTTGAGTCATGGCGTTGGCTTGTGCAAAGAAAGGAGAGGGATTGTACTAAATTTCTTTTCAGGCTGCCTGAAAAGGCTGTAACCAGCCTTGCTGGGTAAACGATACGGTGGCGGCGGCGGTAACGATAAGGTGATCCAACAAAACAATATCCAGCAGCGCCAGCGCGGCGTGGAGGCGTTGGGTAAAGGCAAAATCGGCGGACGACGGTTTCAGGCTGCCTGAGGGATGGTTGTGGGCAAAAATCACCGCAGCGGCGTGGTGTTGCAGCGCGAAGCGGGCGATTTCGCGCGGATAAGCCACGCTTTCGGACAACGTACCCCGTGCGATTTCTTCGGCGGCAAGCAGTTGATTATTGGCATCCAAAAACAGCGCGAAGCTGATTTCCACGCGCTCATGCCCAATGCGCAAGCGCAAATAATCGCCCACCGCTTGCGGCGTGTTCAACAGCGAGGCTTGGCGCAATTCCTCGCCCAACACGCGCCGCCCAATTTCCAACACGGTGGCAAATTGGGCATAAGCCGCCAGCCCCATGCCTTTGTGTTTGCCCAACTCGGCAGCCGAAGCGTGCATCACGCCGCCCAAGCCGCCGTAGGCATCCAACAGCGAGCGCGATAAATCCACTGCGCTCATACCTTGCGTGCCCACACGCAGCAAAATCGCCAGCAATTCGGCATCGCTTAACGCGCTTGCGCCGCGTTCCAATAATTTTTCGCGTGGGCGTTCGCCAGCAGCCCAGTCTTTGATGCTCATGGTTGTTCCTTTTTTGAAGTGTTGTTTGGGGTACGATGAGGCAGCCTGAAAATTGAAATAGCACGAGCGTTGAGCAACAGTTGCCATCGTTGTCCAACAACGCGCTTTACTCGTTTTCAGGCTGCCTTTCATGCTATTAAAACAATGCTTTAATCGTGCACCCATCTCTTTATTTAATGCTTCGCAAAACAAGCAAGGCAGCCTGAAAACCACAAACGCCGTTATTCCTACGCAGGAATAATGTGGCTTGGGTGGATGAAACGTTTTGCTGCCGTCTCTACCCAGGCAAATCCAATGCTTCGTCCCTTCCCATTTATCTTGCCTACTGCCATCGCAATGGTTTATCGTCTGCTTACCAAATAGCGCGCATCATTGCTGTTATTATAAGAAAACAAGAAGTTATAGCGCACAAGCACGTTGAATTAAGATAAAAAAAATACTACCCAGATGAGTAGTAATTTGCTGACGTGGTTGGTGCCCGAGACCGGAATCGAACCGGTACGTTCGTATTAGGAACGACGGATTTTAAGTCCGTTGTGTCTACCAATTCCACCACTCGGGCATGATTGATTGAGTTTGATTTGGAGGCGGAGGCACGGATTTGAACCGACCTACACGAAAGTTGCACCTTTCGCAGCATAAACACTCTGCCACTCCGCCGTGAATAAGATGGAGGCGAGAGTCGGAATCGAACCGGCGTAAACGGATTTGCAATCCGCTGCATAACCACTTTGCTATCTCGCCAAAGATATAGGTTGTTTATTAGATGATGGGGATAAACAACTGAAATTTGGAGCGGGAAACGAGTCTCGAACTCGCGACCTCAACCTTGGCAAGGTTGCGCT
>CAJPSG010000200.1 GCA_905373195.1 Kingella oralis | reverse complement strand
ACCGCCGTGCGCAGCATCGCCGCAGGCACAGTCGTTTACACCGCCAACCAAGCAGGCTACGGCAACATGATGATTATCGACCACGGCAACGGCTATATGTCGGTGTATGCAGGCTTATCCAGTATCCACGCCAGCAACGGCAGCCGCGTAGGCGCAGGGCAAAACATCGCCACCAGCGGCACGCTGCCCGCAGGCGAACAAGGCTTGTATTTGGAACTGCGCTATCGCAATAAGGTGATGAATCCGCTGGTGTGGCTGCGGTAAGCAGCAGTTGGGTTACAAAAGGCAGCCTGAAAATGGGTAGAACCGTTTTCAGGCTGCCTCAAATGTTTTCAAACTACCTCAAAAATTTTACGTTAGAATAACACTTTTAAAAATTCGTTAATATTCAATATGCAATTCAACCAACCCCAACTAGAAAAACGCCCCACCGAAATCCAAATCCGCGATTGCGCCGAGCAGCTGCGCAGCAAAGGCAAAAGCAACTACGGCGAGAGCGTGCAAAAATACGCGCAGCTGCGCCTTGCCGATTTAACCCCGCTGCTGGCGGATTGGCAAAACGAAGCCTACGCCGCCGCGCTGCAACAAACCACGCTGCCCAAAATCGCCGCCGCCATCCAGCTCAAACTCAGCCCCGCGCAATGCGAAAAATTATTTGCCGTGTTGCAGCAATTCACCGAGCAGGGCAACACCACCGCCGCGCTGTACCTCGCCTATCTATACAGCCAAGGCATCCACACCGAATCCTCGCTACACAAAACCGCGCATTATTTGCGCTTTGCCGCCAGCAAAAAAGACTGGCGCGCTAACCATTTATGGGCAGAATTGCTGGTTGCCGCGCCGCTTGCTGCCCGCGATTTAATCGGCGACGAAATCCAAACTGATGTAGAAAAATGGCACGCCGAAATGCCCAAAACCGACCCCAAACGCATAGAACAAGCCCTGCGCCGTTTCTACGACACCCCCGCCGCGATGAAATATGCCGCCAAAGCCAAGCTGCTTGCCGCGCAAGAACAAGGCAGCCCCATCGCCGAGCAGCGCATCAAAGGGCTAACCGCGCTGGGCGCATTGCCCCACACCGACCCCGCCCCGCAATACCGCAAAATCAACCATTGGCTAGACGTGCAACTGCTGCGCGGCGGCAGCACCGAAACTGTGGAAGATGACATCCTGATCATGCCCGAAAACGTGCCGTTTCTGCCGCAAGAGGAAGACGATGGCATCTTCGCCGAACAATGGCGCAAACTCGCGCTGTACACAGGCATCGCCCTTGTTGCCCTGCTGGTGTTTACCTTGTTGATTAAATTGCTGATTTAGGCAGCCTGAAAACCTTAGAACCTGTATTCACTATTTTCATAGGCATCTTTAATGCCCTAAAAACGCGGCTACTGCGTTAAAAATGCTCGCAAGGTGTTCAACCTTGCTGTGCTTTTTGCCTTGTATCCACGCTTTTATGTCATCAAATCTACCTATGAAAATAGTGAATACAGGTTCTAAAAGCCGCCCCATTTGCCGTTACTCGTTCGCAAAAAAGGCTAGGGCAGGGCGGCATAATCAACCCATTCAAGGCAGCCTGAAAACCATTCCCGCCCCTTTTTCAACATAGCCAACGCCTCACCCAATCATTTCAGGCTGCCTCTGTTACCCACGCCCCATGAACTACCGCAACGAATCCACCCAATCCCCGCCGCGCGATTTTGTCTTTGTAAACGAAGCCTCCGCCAGCCGCATTATTCAGGCTGCCCAGCAAAGCATCGCCACCGTGTGGCGCGGCGATTTTCACAACGCCAAGCAAGTGCTGGCGGCAATCAAAAAGCGCGTGAAACCCAAGCCCCAAGCCAAAACAGAAACCGATGCCGACCCCGCCGCCGCGTTCCACAAACACCGCCTTGCCCAATCGCAAGCCAGCCGTTTGGCGAATAGCTTGTGCGTGGAAATCGGCGTGGGCTTCGCGCTGGATTTGCCGCGCGCGCCCAACGTTCAGGCTGCCTTGCGCGATGTTTATGGCGTTGAAAACAAAGAGTCTTTTGTTTTGCCGCTGGCGCAACTGCTTGGCTTTATCGGCGCACACGAGTGGTACAAAAAAGGCGTAACCATTCCTGAATTGGGCGGCGCGATTCATGTGCCGTTTGGCGTGTTTTCGCCCATTCGCGGCGAATATTTATCGCTGATTGCCCAAGCCAAGCTGCCCGCAAACGCCCGTACCGCGCTGGATGTGGGCACAGGCAGCGGCGTGATTGCCGCCTTGCTCGCCCAGCGCGGTGTGGCACACATCATCGCCACCGACACCAATCCCCGCGCCGTCGCCTGCGCCCAAGCCAATATCGCGCGGCTTAGGTTTTCGCCACAAATCAACGTGTTGCAACAAGATTTGTTTGGCGAGCACACGGCAGATTTAATCGTTTGCAACCCGCCGTGGCTGCCTGCCAAGCCCACCTCCGCCGTAGAAACCGCGCTATACGACCCCAAACACGCCATGCTGCACGCCTTTTTGCGCGGCGGGGCGGCACATTTGGCGCAGGGCGGGCAAGTGTGGTTAGTGATGTCCAACCTTGCCGAATTGCTCGGCTTGCGCGGCGCACACGATTTGGCAAACTGGTTCGCGCAATACGGCTGGCGCGTGGTCGGCAGCCTGAAAACCACGCCGCAGCATCGCAAAGCCAGCGATCGCAGCGACCCGCTCGCTTTTGCCCGCCAGCGCGAAATCACCACGCTACACATCTTGGAGCGCACATGAACACTTGGTACATCACTTCCCGCCTGCCGCCCGATGAGCCGAGCGCCGCCAACTTCGCCGCATACAGCCAGCCGCAGCTGATGGCGGGCGCGTCGCCCGATGGGCGTTATATTTTTGATGCCGTGTACGACCACAATGCGCCTTGCTTTGTGCTGACGCTGCTGGATGTGAACGAAACCTTTGGCTTTGTGGAACATGAAACGCGGCTTTATCCCACCAGCCGTGCCGAATTGCTGCGCCTGATTGCCGATTTTCAGGCTGCCCCAGCGGCGCAGTTTGCGGGGGAATAGGCAGCCTGAAAACAGGTTATGCCGTTGTTTTGGCGGGCGTGCTAGGGGGAATGATTATTTTCAGGCTGCCTATTTGCGCAATAAAAGGCAGCCTGAAAAACTGTTTGGCGTTGTGTTAAACGGTTTTTTGTTAAATGAACAGATTGACTTTCAGGCTGCCGATGGCAAACAAAATCCCCATCTTGCCCAGCAAACCCTTTACCCTTTTCAGGCTGCCACCCCCGCCCAAACTATGAAATAATAAGCAGCCTGAAACCGCATCCCACAGGAGTTTGCCATGTTTGCATTTACCAAAACCGCCGCCCCCGTCCTACTCGCACTCACGCTCACCGCCTGCGCCCTTACCCCCGAGCAACAAGCCGCCCGCGCCGCCGCGCAACAGCGCGCACAACAAGCCCTGCAAGTCCATCTCGCCAGCCAATGCGATGCCGACACCGCCGCCCTGATGCGCGAACAATACGAACAGCGCAGCTACCCCAGCGAGCAAGCCAAGCGCGATTTTGAACAACGCTATCAAGCCAAAATCAACAACACCATGTTCCAAGCCTGCTACAAAATGGCATGGCAAAACTACCTCGCCCAAAGGCGGCTAGAACGCATAGAAATGTTTTACGACGACGATGACTGGTTCTTCCCTCGCCCGTTTTATCGCTCGCCATTCCGCCCTATTTTTGGGTAACAAAGGCAGCCTGAAAC
>CAJPSG010000199.1 GCA_905373195.1 Kingella oralis | reverse complement strand
TCAGAAATGATTGAAAAAACAAGCTATTGGTTAAGTTTAGCCAAGATTCCCGCCTGCGCGGGAATGACGGCATTTCTTGTTTTTCAGGCTGCCTCAGGGGGTTGCACAGGTTTCAGGCTGCCTCATTACGATGCTTTAACGATTACTTGCTCGCCGCATCAAACCGCCGTTGCGCCTCATCCCAGTTGGCAACGTGCCAGAAGGCTTTGATGTAGTCGGGGCGGCGGTTTTGATATTTCAAATAGTAGGCGTGTTCCCAAACGTCTAGCGTGAGCAAAGGCGTGCCGCTGCAACCTGCGATGGCTGCGCCCATCAGCGGGCTGTCTTGGTTGGCGGTGGACACCACTTTTAGCTTGCCGTTTTCAATCACCAGCCATGCCCAGCCGCTGCCGAAGCGGGTTTGCGCGGCTTTTTCAAATTCGGCTTGGAAGGCTTCCACGCTGCCAAAATCGCGTTCAATCGCAGCTTTCAGGCTGCCTGAAAGGGTGGTGCCTGTTTTTAGGATTTGCCAAAACAGCGTGTGGTTGGCGTGTCCGCCCACGTTGTTGCGCACGGGCGTTTGTTTGTCGGCGGGCAATTCGGCGATGCGGGCAATCAATGCTTCTGCGCTGAGCGATTGATAGGCTTCGGGCAACGTTTCCACAATAGCGTTGGCGTTGTTGACATAGGTTTGATGGTGTTTGCTGTGGTGGATTTCCATGGTCATAGCATCAAAATGCGGTTCTAGCGCATTGTAGGCGTAGCCTAGCTCGGGGAGTGTGTAAGCCATTTTGTTTTCCTTTTTGGCGTGGTAATCAAGTGGCGGATAATAGCTTTTCATACGCTATTGAGCAAGTATTTGGCGATTAAAGATTTTTATAACGCAGCGTAACGCGCAAGGCTGAAAACACGAATCTCCCCGCCACCGCCAAACTGTTCTACAATCTCGCGCTTTATTCACCCGAAAGCCCATCATCATGCGCCTCAAAACCCTTGCCCCCCTTGCTTTGCTCCTTGCCGCCCCCTTTGCCCAAGCCATTGACATCCAACGCTGGCACAACGCCCACGGCACGCAAATCCTGCTGGTGGAACGCCACGAATTGCCGATTGTGGATTACGCCGTGATATTCAAAGGCGCAGGCAGCACCGCCGAACCCAATGGCAAAAGCGACATCGCCCAGCCCACCGCCTCCATGCTCACGCGCGGCACACAAAAATTAGACGAAGAAGCCTTTGCTGCCCGCATCAACGATCTAGGTTCCAGCATTTCAGGCAGCAGCAGCTATGAATACAGTATGTTTGCCTTTCGCAGTTTAAGCGACCCCAGCAAACTCGCCGCCACCGCCGATTTGCTCAACCAAACCCTTACCCAGCCGCGCTTTGACCAAGCCGTGCTTACCCGCCTGCAAAACCGCGCCGTGCTCGCCCTGCGCCAAGCGCAAAGCTACCCCAGCTATATCACCAGCCGCGAACAAACCAAACTCAACTACCCCACTCACCCCTACGGCAAAGCCGCCTACCGCAGCGAACAAAGCATCCGCGCCGTAACGCTGGACGATTTAAAAACCTTCCACCAACAACACTACGCCCAAGACAACGCCATCGTTATCATCGTGGGCGATGTTACGCGCAGCCAAGCCGAGCAACTGGTTGCCCAAACCCTCAACGGCTTGCCGCTCAAAGCGCAAAACCACACCCCCACGCCGCCCGTGCCCTACCACGGTGGACACATCAGCCGCATCCCGTTTGAAGCCAGCAGCCAAGCCCAAATCAGCATCGGCTTGCCCGTTTTAAAATACGACGACCCCGACTACTTCGCCCTACTGCTGGGCAACTACATTCTCGGCGGCGGCGGATTTGACAGCCGCCTGATGAAAGAATTGCGCGACAAACACGGCTACACCTACGGCGTAAGCAGCAGCTTTTCTGCCTACGAGCAAGCCGCCCCGTTTAACATCAGCTTTGGCACAGAACGCAAAAACAGCGAAGCCGCCCTTGTCGCCGCACAAAAAGTGCTTGCCGATTTCGTTGCCAACGGCGTAACCGAAGGCGAGCTCAAACAAGCCAAAGCCCACATCACAGGCAGCTTCCCGCTGCGCTTTGACAGCAACGCCAAACTCATCGGCAACCTTGTTGTGATCGGCTTATACAACCGCCCAACCGATTGGCTGGACACCTACAACAGCAAAATCAACGCCATCAGCGCCGACGACATCCGCGCCGCATGGCAACGCCACATCAAGCCCGAGCAGATGAATATTGTGGTAACGGGCGGCGAGCAGAAATAGTGGGCACAACTTGTGCGGTGGTTGTTTTGCCGCATGGTTATGCGCATCGCCCTGTAATACAGGCAGCCTGAAAAGCCGAAATTTGCGTTTTCAGGCTGCCTTGATAGCCATAAGTCGGGCATCAATGCCCGACCTACTACTTTCTGCCAGCATCACGCCAACCCAAGGGCAGCCTGAAAAAGCATTCATCCACCGCCCACGCCAAACATCGTTTTCAGGCTGCCATCCACCACCCAATCACACCCTTGATTTCCCAATCAAAGCAACCATTTAAAAGCAGCCTGAAAACTCCCCTACCCATCACACCATGAAAAAAACCTTCCGCATCCTTATCCTTCTCGCCCTAATCGCCAGCGCATGGTACTACCGCGCCCCGCTGCTCGCGCTGATTCACCGCATCACGCAACCTGAAAGCCCGCATCAAATCATCAACCAAGCCAGCGTGTTGCGCCAAATCCAAGACCTCAACCGCCTAGAAAGCACCGCCTACCACATTGACACCATCATCAAAACCGAAAAGCAAGGCAACTGGTACGCCCTGTGGCAAGACAGCCAAAAAGGCATCTTCACCGCACGCGGCAGCGTTATCGCAGGGCTGGATTTAAACCAGCTCACCGAGCACAACATCCAAATCCTTGATAATCAAAGCATCATCATCAATCTGCCGCCCGTGGAAATCCTATCCGTGCAGCTAGACAAAATAGACGTGTACGACATCCGCACAGGCGCGTTCAACCTTTATCAGGCCGATTTAAACGTGCTGGGCGAAGTGCAATACCACGCCAAACAGCAAATCCTGCGCCAAGCCTGCGCCGACCAAATCTTGCAACGCGCCACCGAGCACAGCAAAAGCCAGATTGAGCAACTGTTTGCGCTCACGCCGATGAAAGTTTCGGTGTACACGCCCGCCGCGTTGCCCGAGTGCAAAATCAAACCACAAGCGCAGAAATAGTTTTCAGGCTGCCTCAATGTGATGCGATTGAGGCAGCCTGAAAACGCCATTTCTCCCGCCCAAAGCAGCCTGAAACCCGCCAAAATGCTATAATTCGCCCACTTTAATCCATCTCGTGCCACATTATGCCCCTTATCCAATCCCTGCCCCATTGCCCGCTGGACATCATCGGCGACGTACACGGGCAATTTGAAGCCCTGCAAAACCTGCTGCACTATCTTGGCTACTCGCCCGCAGGCAAACACCCACAAGGACGCAAACTCGTCTTCGTGGGCGATTTAATTGACCGCGGTCCCGATTCCCCCGCCGTTGTAGATTGGGCAAAACAAGCCATCCGCGCAGGCAACGCCTTTATGGTGCTTGGCAACCACGAAATCAACCTACTCGCCCACGAACCCAAAGACGGCTCAGGTTGGTTTTTTGACTGCCGCGCCAGCAAAGACAGCCACAACTACGCCCCATGGCAAAGGCAGCCTGAAAAACAAAAACAGGCAAGGTCATCATCCCC
>CAJPSG010000198.1 GCA_905373195.1 Kingella oralis | reverse complement strand
CGGCGCTGTTGCTGCCTGTTGCCATGGAAGAAGCCGCGCCGCCGCCCAAGCCAATCAGCATCCCCGCGCCGCCCAGTTGCACCAGCAACGCGCCCTCGGGGATTTCGTTTTTGTGCGACTGCTCGGCTTGGATGTTGCCCAAGCCGCCCGCAATCATAATCGGCTTGTGGTAGCCATACACTTGCTGGTTAAAGGTTTGCTCAAAGGTGCGGAAATAGCCCAGCAAGTTGGGGCGACCAAATTCGTTGTTAAACGCCGCGCCGCCGATGGGGGCTTCAATCATAATGTCCAGCGCGGAGGAAATGCGGTTGGGCTTGCCGTAATCCTGCTCCCAAGGCAGCCTGAAATCGAGAATTTGCAGATTGGAAACGGTGTAGCCTGTCAGCCCTGCTTTGGGGCGTGCGCCGCGCCCTGTTGCGCCTTCATCTCGGATTTCGCCGCCCGCGCCTGTTGCCGCGCCTGCAAAGGGGGCGATGGCGGTGGGGTGGTTGTGGGTTTCCACTTTCATCAAAATATGCGTGTTTTCGCTGTGGAAATCGTAGGCTTGGTTGCGCGCCGCGCTGGGGTAAAACCGCCCGATGGTTGCGCCTTCAATGATGGATGAATTGTCTTTGTAGGCAACGATGGTGCCGTTGGGGTTGGCTTCGTGCGTGTCGCGTATCAGGCGAAACAGCGATTTAGGCTGTTTTTCGCCGTTGAGCACAAAATCGGCGTTGAAAATTTTGTGCCGACAATGCTCGCTGTTGGCTTGGGCGAACATCATCAGTTCTACGTCTGTTGGATTGCGGTTAAGCGCGCGATAGTTTTCCAGCAGATAGTCCACCTCGTCGGGCGACAGTGCCAAGCCCATGTCGGCGTTGGCGGCAAGCAGCGCGTCTTTGCCGCCGCCCAGAATATCCACGCTGGCAAAGGATGGGCTGTCGTGTTGCGCGAATAATTGCGCGGCAGCCTGAAAATCGGGCAGTACGTTTTCGGTCATACGGTCGTGCAGCAACGCCGCCCATTGCGCGCGCTCATCGGTTTTCAGGCTGCCTGAAAGCGATACCGCCATGCCGCGTTCTATCCGCTCGATGTGCGCCAAGCCGCAGTTGTGCGCGATGTTGGTGGCTTTGGACGACCACGGCGAAATCGTGCCGATGCGCGGGGTGATTAAAAAAAGGCTTTGCGCGGCATCCGGGGTGTTCACCCGTTCAGCAGAGAGCAAAGCCTTTAATTGCGACACATCCGCATCTGATAGCGGCGCATCCGATGCCACAAAATACCAATATTCGCTGGCAATAGCGTGTTCAGGCAGCCCGAGCGTTTGGGCTTTTTGCAGCAGTTTGTTGATGCGGAAAGCAGAAAGCGCGGTTTCGCCGCGAAAAGCAGTAACAACAGACATGGTCTCAATCTTTCGTCAGACAAGGGGTTGGAGAAAGCGCGAATTATACGCGAGATTGATGCCGCGCATGATGAGGCAGCCTGAAAATTTAGCCATTTTGCGGTAAACTAACGCCTTTTTCAGGCTGCCTATCTTTTCAGGCTGCCATTTATTTATCTTGCTAATTTTATGACTGCACACACGCCCCACCCACACACCGCCAAAGTTCGCCCCAGCAAAACGCTGGTTTCTACTGTTTGGTTGATTCCGCTTGCCGCCGCTATTGTGGGCGGCTATCTGTTGATAGACAGCTTTCGCTCGCGCGGCACAGAAATCAAGCTGTATATGGATAACGCCGATGGCATTGAAGTCAACAACACCACCATTCGGATGCTGAATGTGGAAGTGGGGCGCGTGGTGAAAATTCGCTTGCAGCCCGACCAAAAAGGTGTGGAGCTCACCGCCAAAATTGATAAAGACGGCGCACACCTGATGCGCAAAGACACGCAATTTTGGGTGGTGAAACCGCGCATAGACCAAAACGGCGTAACGGGGCTGGGCACGCTGCTTTCGGGTTCCTACATCGCGTTTAGCGCGGGCAGCCCGCAAAGCGAAGTGGAACACGAATTTAAAGTATCCGACTTGCCGCCGATTTCCGCCGCTGGGCAAACGGGCTTGCGCCTCACGCTCACGGGCAAAAACCGCAAAATGATAGGCGCGGGCAGCCCCGTGATGTATGAAAATCACACCGTGGGCACGGTGGAAAGCGCGAAATTTGACCCGAAAACGCAAAGCGTGCAATACAGCATTTTCATCCAAAGCCCCAATGAAAGCCTTGTCAATTCGGGCAGCCATTTTTGGCTGGATAGCGGCATAGATGTGCGGCTGGATGGCGGTGGGATTAAAGTGGACAGCGCACCGCTTTCTGCCATTTTGTCGGGCGCGATTGCGTTTGATTCGCCCCCTTCTGCCAACCAAGTGAGCAGCGGCACCACCTTCACCATCCACAACGACCGCGCCGAAATTGAAAACCAGCCCAACGAGCGCACCTTGTATTACGTCGCCTTTTTCAATAGCTCCGTGCGCGGCTTGGATGTGGGCGCGCCTGTGGTTTACAAGGGCATCCGCATTGGCAACGTTGCCGCCGTGCCGTATTTTCAAGCGGGCGACAGCGCTAAATTGTTTGAACACGGCTATGTGCCCGTTCGCCTGCGCATAGACCCCGACAAAATTGAGCAACAAGGCGACACGCCGCAAAGCAAGGAATACTGGCAAAGCACTTTTCAGGCTGCCTTGGATAACGGCTTAACCGCCAGCTTGGGCAGCAACAATTTGGTACTCGGCAGCAAATTGGTTGAGCTAAACGACAGCCCTAGCAGCACGCCAGCGCTCAAACCGCACAACGAATACGGCGGCGACATCGTGATTGGCACGCGCAGCGGCGGCTTGGACGATTTGCAAGCGCAAGTGGCGAAACTGCTGGATAAATTCAACGCCCTGCCGTTGGACAAAACCGTGGGCGAGCTCAACGGCAGCCTGAAAGAGCTGCGCGGCACGTTGAAATCCGCGCAAACCATGTTGGCATCGGCAAACAAACTCATCGCGCAAAACAGCACGCAAAGCCTGCCTGCCGAGCTGAACCAAACCCTGCGCGAATTGCGCCAAACGCTGCAAGGCATCTCGCCGCAATCGCCTGTTTACCAAGACGTGCAAAACACGTTGCAAAGCATAGACCGCACCTTGCAATCTGCCCAGCCAGTTATCCGCACGCTGAAAGAACAGCCCAATGCGTTGATTTTTAACAGGGGCGGCAAAGACCCGATTCCGAAAGGGAAGTAAGGCAAATGCGCGTAAGCAGCCTGAAAACGTTGTGGAATGCGTTAATCTGTTTTCAGGCTGCCTGATTGCTGCAATGTTGTTCTACCCTTATTACAATCATCCAACCATTAAAACCATTTTCAGGCTGCCTAAACCTAAAAGGCAGCCTGAAACGCCTAATCCCCGCCCTGCCCTGTTTTTATGCTGAATAGCAGTAGAGCGTAACCTTTGTAAAACCCAAAATAAAACAAGAAATAGTTAATTCTCCGTCATTCCCGCGCAGGCGGAAATCTTGGTTAAACTTAAACAACAGTTTGTTTTTGCAACAATTTGTGAACATAAAACAAGATTCCCGCCTACACGGGAATGACGGCAGTTATTATTTTTAGCCTTGCTAAAACTCGTTTCACTCGTTTTCAGGCTGCCTAAATCCACTCGCATCAAGCAGCCTGAAACCCAGTCAAACCCACCCAACCACCATGCTCACCGACCAAGAAAAAACTGCCATCCGCGACCACTACCGCGCCATCTCCGAAAACCTCCCCCACT
>CAJPSG010000197.1 GCA_905373195.1 Kingella oralis | reverse complement strand
CACTCAACTTCCAAATCGCCCGCGACGACACCGAAGAAACCCTAGAAGCCGAATGCACCCTGTGGGCAGCCGACAGCACCTTGCTGATTGACAGCGACACCACCCCCAGCATCGCCGCGCTAGAAGCCGTCTCCGCTCAACTCGCATGGCTAGACCAACATCAAAGTGACATCCTGCAACTGATTGCCGCAAACAGCCGCCTAGCCGCCCCCAGCCAGCCCCAAATCGCCTACGCCGCCTTTTGGTTGGAAGACGACACCAGCTTTTGCGACTTCGCCGTCTGCGCCGCCAACTGGGGCGAGCAGCTTGCCGAATGCGCCTTGGAAGACAACGGCGAATTGACATTCAGCCAAATCAGCCAAGATTAAAACGTTTGCCGCCCGCCCAAGGCAGCCTGAAATCACTCATCACACACAAAGGAAACCATCATGCAAACAACTCGACTCCCCTTTTTCGCCGTTATCCGCGCCACAGGCAGCGATGCCGCCGATTTTCTGCACAACCAATTCTCCAACGACATCAAACACCTGCAAGCCAACCAAGCCTGCTACGCCACCTACAACACGCCCAAAGGGCGCGTCATCGCCAACCTGATTGTGCAAAACACGGGCAACGAAATCCTGCTCGCCCTCGCCGCCGATTTAGCCGAAGCCGTGGTGAAACGGCTCAAAATGTATGTGCTGCGCGCCAAAGTGCAATTGGAAATCCTGCCCGATTGGGGCGTAGCAGGCAGCCTGAAAAGCAATGCCCAGCCACAACGCCCCGGCGAGCCGCAACTGGCGTTTGCCGTAAACGAACAAGGCGAAATCCAACTGCCACACACAGGCAGCCTGAAAATTGCCCCGCTTGCCGATTTGCCCACTTATGATGCCGCCGCCGAAGCCGCATGGCAGCAACACGAAATCCTAAGCGGCTATCCGTGGATTTGCGCCGCCACCAGCGAAACTTGCGTCGCTCAAATGCTCAACCAACACACCATCGGCGGCGTGCATTTCCGCAAAGGCTGCTACCCCGGGCAAGAAGTCATCGCCCGCGCCCAATATCGCGGGCAAGTCAAACGCGGGCCTGCCATCGCCAGCAGCCCCGCCGCCCAAAGCGCAGGCGCAATCGTGCAAGACGAAGCAGGCGCAGAAGCAGGCTTGGTGCTGAACACATCAGGCAGCCTGAATTTGCTCGTCATCAAACACAGCGCTGCCCACAGCCCCTTGCGCGATGCGGCAGGCAACGCCTTTGCCGTGCAACATCTGTTCTTTGCCGCTGAAAATTCCAGCGAAGACAAGGAGTAACCATGGCCGCGCTTCCCCGCAAACTCCCCAAATCCGCCGCCACCCTACGCCGCCGCATGAATCTCTGGGCACCGCTGCGCTATTCAGGCATCGTGGTTACGCATATTTCGCCCGATTTCACCCACCTGCGCGCCAAGCTGCGCAACCTGCCCTACACGCGCAACATGAACGGTAGCCAATTTGGCGGCAGCCTGCTTTCCATCACCGACCCCATCTATTCCGTGATGCTGCTGGGCGCGCTGGGCGACAACTATTATGTGTGGGACAAATCCGCCGCCATTGACTTCATCAAACCAGGCTTCGGCGAAGTGTACCTAGACTGCAAACTCAACTACGACGACGTAGAACGCATCCGCGCCGCCACCGCAGGCGGCGACAAATACCTGCCCGAGTTCACCGTGCGCCTGTTTGACAAAAACGACGAAACCATCGCCCTCGCCACCCGCGTGATTTACATCCGCCTGAAAAAAGAATTGCGCCCCTAAGCGTTTTCAGGCTGCCTTTGGCGCAATAGCAAAGGCAGCCTGAAAATGCGTCTCACCATTATGAAAAAATCGCTCTTAGTTTTACTGGTTTACAGCACGCTGCTTACATTAAGCGAAGTTGCCTACCGCGCCGTCTTTCATATTCCCCAGCTCAACGTTCGTCAAACGGCGGAAGCATTCGCGCTGATTGCCGTCGTCGCTGCGCTTTATCTGTTTGCACGACACCGCGTTAGCCGTGTTGCCATTTTCATCTTCTTTGCCGCCAGCATGATCATCAACAACATCCACTACGCGGTTTATCAAAGCTGGATAACAGGCATCAACTATTGGTTGATGTTTAAAGAAATCACCGAAGTGGGCAACGCAGGCGCATCCATGTTGCAACTGGTGTGGCTGCCTGCGCTGTGGGGGTTAGCGGAAAGCGCGTTGTTTTTCAGCCTGAGCAAATTTCGCCGCCAAACGCATCGCGCCGCCGATTGGGTGTTTTTCCTTGCCATCGCCTTAATCGTTGGGCGCTCGTTCAAAACCACGCAAGAGCACGGCATTTCGCCCAAACCCACATACAGCCGCATCAAAGCCAATTATTTTAGCTTTGGCTACTTTGTCGGCAGAATCTTGCCCTATCAAGCCTTTCATCTGAGCAAAGTGCCCGTTTATCGCCACGCCGCCCCCGCCAAAACCAGCAGCGAAAACAGCCCGCAAAACATCATCCTGATTATGGGCGAGAGCGAAAGCGCATCGCACCTTAAAATATTCGGCTACGCGCGCGATACATCGCCGTTTATAGGCAGCCTGAAAAACCATCCCGATGCCATTGTCATGCCTGTTTATTCGGCAGGCATGATGACCGCTATCTCGTTGCCCAGTTTTTTCAACGCCATCCCCCATGCCAACGGCTTTGAGCAAATCAGCAGCGGCGACACCAATTTGTTCCGCCTTGCCAAAGAACAGGGCTATCAAACCTATTTTTACAGCGCGCAAGCCAGCAACGAAATGGCGATTTTCAACCTGATTGGTAAACGTTGGATAGACCACCTGATTCAGCCCACCAACATGGGCTATGACGGCAGCCAAAATATGCCTGATGACAAACTCATCCCCTTGTTTCAACAAATCAATTTGCAGCAAGGCAAGCATTTTATTGTGTTGCACCAGCGTGGCTCGCACATCCCCTATGGTGCGCTGTTAAGCCCACAAGACAATGTGTTTGGCACGGCAACGGTGGTGGATAAATACGACAACACCATCCACAAAACCGACCAGCTCATCCAAACCGTGTTGGCGCATTTGCAGCGGCAGCCTGAAAACAATTGGCTGTTTGCCTACACATCCGACCACGGGCAATACGTTCACCGCGAAACCTATAACCAAGGCACCAACCATCCTGATAACTACATCGTGCCGCTGGTGTTATACAGCCCGCATCCGCCCACGCAGCAGCTGGCGCAGCAAACCTTTGCCGCTTGCGAGACCGCGTTTCACCAGCAACTTGCCACGCTGATGGCGCACAGCATGGGCTACGATATGCCGATTTCAGGCTGCACCGAAGGCTATGTTACGGGCAACTTGCTCACGGGCGATGTAGGCAGCCTGAAAATTGAAGGCAAGCAAGTGCAGTTTATTTATCCGAAATAGGCAGCCTGAAAATGGCTTTGCATCTTGTATGACGTTTTCAGGCTGCCGTTGGGGTTTTGCAAAGGTTTTAGCCTGAAAACAATTTGGCGAAGCAAAAATCAAAAATGGCGCGGCGATGGCTTGTTGCCAAGCGGTGTGGATGAGTTGGATGCAGTTTCAGGCTGCCTATTGTGTGAACCAATAGGCAGCCTGAAAACATAATCCAACAGCCGTTTAAGCCTCAGCCTATTTCCGCCGCAACAGCCATTGATTATCCTGATGATGAATCAGCCGAATCTTGCCATCTGGCGACGCATAACCCCCTTTTACCACCTCCATCAAAAC
>CAJPSG010000196.1 GCA_905373195.1 Kingella oralis | reverse complement strand
GCAGCCTGAAAAACAAAAAATCGGCTCAAAAGCCGATTGTGTTACCATTTTTGCCACACTCTAAGCTGCTGCGTTGCCAGCCGCGTTTGCCGTTCAGGCTGCCGAATAAAAAAATCCGCATTCTTGGCGGTATCCGCGTTTTTGGGCAAGACCGCCAAAATTTTGCCTTCCATTTTGCCATCGCGCGTTTTTCAAGCCGCTAAAAACTGCTCGCGGCTCAACGACATATTGCCCAGCGATGGGGCGGCAAGCAGCACCGTATCGCCGTTGATACCACGCAACACCGAAAAATGATCATTTTTGCGGTATTTCAAATACACAATCACAGGGATTTTTAGCTGCGCCAACTGCTCAAACGGCAGTTTGATATAAATAAATTGCAACGCATCGCCGCCTTATTTGGAATAACCTTATCAGAACTTCTGGCAATAGATGAAAACAGCTCCATTTGCATCATTAACGAAAAAAATCAAACCAGCAATATCTTATTTATCAGTCAAAAAACAGACCAAATCAGCCAAGTTTATAATAGCAACCCAGCGATTTAATCGCAGAAAACGAAAAATTAAAGCTCATGCTGGCGCATCAAGATACAGAAATCAATCTATTGCGCGAATTATTAGAAGCATACAAAAAACAATCTTAAACAATCAAACATTTTGATTATTATCAGATGTTTGATTTTTTGTTTTTAGGCAGCCTAAAAACGATTTAGCCATTGCGAGCATGAATATTGATGCTCGCTTTTATTTGCTTACTGGCATCAGTTTAGTAACAGAGACAGCAATGATTGTTAAACACAAAAAGTAGATACCAAGAAAAGATAAGGTGTTGGCTTGCGGATAATGCCGAAAAACATAAAAAATAATAAATAATGCAAAAAAGTGAAAAATATATACACTAGCCATTAAGCAGTATTTAATTGGTTTTTTTATTTGCGCATGACTTTTTCTCATGAAAACCCAAGTAGTCGAGAAAAGTGTTATTGATAAAAAGACAATAGTGAGCATAATTGATTTCCTTTGTTATTTAGGATAATCCCTTTTTCTCTTATAAATTTGTATCAAAGAAGACTTTATTTTTTGGTTATAAATATGGGAAGCGTTGCAAATAAACCAGCACAAAAATCAAATACAATTTGGATAAAAATATTGTTATTGTGTTTTATATTTAAATTTATTGCTGGAATGGATATTAAAATAAAAAACAATATGCAAGATGATAACACAAAATGAGAGTAATATTTATTGTTGATAAATTTCAAAGCCAGCAAGAAAGCAAGTAACGCACCTACCATGCTAGCAAAAGCACCAATTATTAGCATTACAGAATTAACCTTAGTAAATGATTCAAATAAAATGATAAGTTATATCCATAATATGGTTAGTACTGAAACGTAGCCAAAATAAAAATTGCTGGAAAATTTATATAAATGGCTGTTATTGTTGTCAATGCCAAAAAATATGCTAATTAACATAGCAAACAATGGAATAATAAAACAGGATATGGCAACACATTTACTAATTAATTCATTGTCCACAAATCTGAGAAAGCGTAGTAGTAATATTCCAAAAATCATCCCAATAATAACATAAGTAATATTCATAATTTACCTTCAATTAATTTTAAATATTTTAAATTAGGATGCGCCAAATAAATATAAAATTTAGCGCATCCATTTTATTTTGATGATTAGTAAATATCATCTAAAACGCTTTTTTGAGTGTTGTAATATTGATATATAGGATTTGCAATTCTAACTGCCAATGCTGTATTCGTCATTCCTGCTAGTGCAGCAGCTTCTCCTGCTGCTCCCGTCATTGCACCAACACTGGCAGCCATTACTCCACCTTCTACGCTACCTTTTTTCCCCCAATCTGTACCATAAGCGTAAGCCCAAGAACTCGCGCCAGCGTTTAGAATAGCTGCTTGTGTAACTGTAACATCCAATCCCAAAAACGCTCCCTCCGTCTCCTTCATTTCTTTCTGCGACAACTCTTCCACTTGAACTTGCTGTTCGGGCGTGTTGTTAAATACTTCCGTTTTAAAGTTATCAGCAAAGGCTGGGGCGGCAAAAGCTGCCATTAAAATTGCTGCAATCGCTTGTTTTTTCATAATAAAGCTCCTTGCGAATTTAATCGCATTATGTGATAAAAAATGGGATTCGTCAAAAAGTGCGTTGCAGGCTTAGCCGTAGGGTGCTGTTGCTTTGTCCTGATACGTTAAACCGTGCGCTGGTGCTGATTGATGTTTCCCTGCTGATACCGTAGCCCACGCCAAAATGGGCGTAGGTGGCGGTATTTTTTGCCGCGAGCTTTTCGCTGTTTAGCCGACTGGGCTGTTGCGCTATCCATTGTACGCCGCCTGTGATGCTGATGCGGTCGTTGGCGGCAAAGCTGATGCTGGGGTTGAGTGTGAAGTAGTTGCCTGCTTTGTATTTGCCTGCGGTGATGTTTTTGCTGTTGCTGATGTGGTATGAGCCTGTGAGCGATAGGACGATGGGGTCTATGGCTTTGTAGGTGGTTGCGCCGATTTGCCATGATTTTGCGCTGCTGGCTTTGCCGTAGGATTTTTCGTAGGTGGTGGTTTCGGCAAAGCCGATTAGGGCGGGGTTTTTGCCGTCTTGTTTGAAGGTGTGGCTGATGCCAAGCGAGATGTTGGATAGGTTGTCGCTGCTGTGGCTGTTGGCTGCGCCGTTGTATGTGCGGTCGTTGCGCCATAGGTAGCTGGCGTTGCCGTAGAGTTCGGTTTTGGCGGTGATGCCGTAGCGTAAGCCGAGTGTGCCGATGATGAGGTCGCTGTTGCGGCTGCCTTGTTGTAGGGCGGTGGGGACGGCGATGTAGCTGTTTGCGCCTGTTTGGATGTAGATAGGGTTGGCTAGGCGGGTTTGCTCGCGCTCGATGTTGGTGTAGCTGATGCTGCTTTCTAGGCGGAGTTTGCCTTTGTCGGTGAGCAGTTCTTCTAGCGATAGGGGCAGCTCTGCGGCAGCCTGAAAAGATAGGGGGAGCAGGAATAGAGTGGATAGGTGTTTGATGTTCATGGCGTTGCGAGTGGTGGATTTTTCGCAAGCGTAGGGGATTGGAGCAGCGGGTTGTAGGGACGATTTGTCTGTGAAATACGCCCAATGTGTCTGTTTTTTGTATATAGGGGATGAAATGTTTTCAGGCTGCCTTTTGCAAAGCGGGGCGCGGTTTTACAATATCGTTGCTTTGATTATTTTTTGTAAACAGGTTGGGCAAGAGGGTTTTCAGGCTGCCTATTGGGGGGCATGAGGCAGCCTGAAAATTGTTTTGGCTGGTCTATTTCATCTTTCAATCTTATGGGGTTGTTATGTTTTGGGTGAATTTTATGCGGCGTTGCCGTTTGTGGCTGCGCAGGCGGGCGCGGCAGGTGCGGCGGCTGTCGCGCAAGTCGGTGCCGTTGTTGTATTTGCTGATTGGTTCGCTGTTGGTGGCGGGGGTGTCGATGGTTTTTGCGCGGATGGCGGAATTTGCGTTGGAGCACAATCGGCATTGGGTGAAAACTTATCCGTGGTTTGCTTGGGTGGCGTTGCCGCTGGGCTTGATGCTGATTGCTTGGCTGATGCGGCGGGTTGCGCCTTACACGGTGGGCAGCGGGATTCCGCAGGTGATTGCGTCAATTGCGCTGCCGTATGGGCGCACCAAAAAGCGGGCGGTAGGCTTTCGGGAGACGCTGTATAAAGTGCCGCTGACGTTTTTGGGGATGCTGTGCGGGGCTTCTATTGGG
>CAJPSG010000195.1 GCA_905373195.1 Kingella oralis | reverse complement strand
GTGGAGCATGGTTTTTCCTTTGTGTATTTAAAAGAGTGTTAAGCAATAAAATATAATTTTAAAGAAACATTTACAAAATGTAAAACCGAAAAATGCTGTCGTTTATATTGAATACGGAATAATGATGGCTAAATCGGTTGCAGATAAAAATAGATAAAGAAAAAGGCTATTCTCGTTATCTAGGAAGGCTCTCTAAATTAAAATATTTTATTTTTTCAGGCTGCCTATGCCCCGCTACCTCGCCCCATCCGAAATTGCCCTTATCCGCCCCATCTTCCGACACGCGCTGGACTATGCCGTCATCCGCATCCACACCCGCCGCTATCTGCCGCTGCAAAACGCCCACACCGCCATGTCGCCCAACGGCAACAGCTATTATCCCCGCGCCTTGTGCTGCGCCAATTTTGCGCACGGCACATGGCAGCAACGCCATCTGTTTATCCACGAATGCAGCCATATTTGGCAACATCGCTTGGGCTACCCTGTGCGCTGCTGTGGTATTTGCCTTGCGCTGCAAGGCGGCTACATCGCCCATCGCGCCTATCGTTATCAACACCTGCTCGCCAGTCGGCAAGATTTAGCCCAGTTCAACATGGAACAGCAAGCGCAAATCATCGCCGATTTTTTCACGCAAAAGCTGCAATACCAACACGAAGATGCCGCGCTTAAACGGGTGTTGCAACGGTTTTTGCGCAACCCTGCCGATGCCAGTTTGTTGCCGCGTGGGATGAGGCTGTAATTTTGCTTACCGTGTTGCCAATAAAAAACCGAATGCTTGAACATTCGGTTTGGTTTTTTCAGGCTGCCTATGATGTCTATCGCCCCAGCGGCAGCCTGAAAATCATCCTGCCATCAACGGAACACCATGCCGCCGTCGGTCAAAATGGTTTGCCCTGTGATGTAGTCCGAATCGGGCGACGATAGGAACGACACCAGGCAAGCCACGTCTTCGGGCTGTTGCGGGCGGCCCGCCAAAATGCCGGCGGTAAATTCCGTCCACGCTTGTTTGGGTTTATAGCCTTTGTGTTGCACGAACGCCGCGTCGATGCGCTCCCACATCGGCGTATCGGCAACGCCGGGGCAATAAGCGTTCACGCGGATATTGTATTGCGCCAATTCTTTGGCGGTGGAATGCGTGAACGAGCGCACGGCGTGTTTGGTGGCGGAATACAGGCTGAGCATTTCGTAGGATTCGTGCCCCGCGATGCTGCACGCGTTGATGATTTTGCCGATGCCGCTTTGTTTTTTCATCTGCTCGGCAGCGGCTTGTGTGCCAAAAATCACGCCTTTGATGTTTACGTCCAGCACGCGGTCAATTTCTTGCTCGTCTAGCGACAAGAATGTGCCCACCGATTCCACGCCCGCATTGTTCACCCACACATCCAAGTGTCCAAACGCTTTAACGGCTTCTTCGGCAAGGCGAAATTGGTCGGCGCGGTTGGCAACGTTGCCTTGCACGGCGATGTTTTGCCAGCCGTTTTTGTCAAACTCGGCTTTGGTTTGGGCGAGATTGTCGGCGTTGATGTCGTGCAATACTACGGCAAAACCGTCCTGCGCCAAGCGGGTGGCGATGCCTTTGCCTAAACCTGCGGCTGAACCGGTTACGACGGCGACTTTTTTATCAGACATGATGAACCTCTCTTTCGGCAGCCTGAAAGGGCTGCGCGGTTAGTTGAAAAAGTAAACCATTGTTTTTATTGAGTGCTTGTTGCAACTCGTTTTCAATTATAGGTGTTTAGAGTAGCAATGTAAACCAAAGGCAGCCTGAAAATGGGATATTCAGGCTGCCTTTGATATGGGGCAGGGAAAGGGCGAATGCTTGGGCTGTTGGCATGGGAAATAAGGCGGGCGAACGCGTTTTCAGGCTGCCTCAACCATACAGCTAACGTCCAATCAAACCAACTCGCCGCTTAGCGAGAAGGTTCGCGCATCGGTGATTTCAATCTCCACCATCTGATTAATCAGCGACACATCGCCGTAAAAATTCACCACGCGGTTATTCGCCGTGCGCGCTTGCAGTTGGTCGGGGTCTTTTTTGGAAATGCCTTCCACCAAGCAGCGTTGCACCGTGCCGAGCATGGTTTGGTTAATCCGCGCCGTTTCCGCTTCAATCACTTCGTTCAAAGCCTCCAAGCGGCGCACTTTTTCTTCATGTGGCGTGTCGTCGGGCAAATTGGCGGCGGGGGTGCCGGGGCGCGGGCTGTAAATAAACACAAAGCTCAAATCAAAGGCGATGTCTTTCACCAGCTTTAAGGTTTGCTCAAACTCGCGCTCGGTTTCGCCGGGGAAGCCGACGATAAAGTCGGAGCTTAGGCACAAATCGGGGCGGATGGCGCGCAGTTTACGGATGATGGATTTGTATTCCAAGGCGGTGTAGCCGCGTTTCATGGCGGAGAGCACGCGGTCGGAGCCGCTTTGGATGGGCAGGTGCAGGTGCGAAACCAGCTTGGGCAGGTCGCGGTAGCACTCGATAATCGCATCGGTAAACTCGCGCGGGTGGCTGGTGGTGAAGCGCAGGCGTTCAATACCAGGGATTTCGTGGACGATGCGCAGCAGGGTGGCGAAGTCGCAGATGCCGCCGTCGTCCATTTCGCCGCGATAGGCGTTGACGTTTTGCCCCAACAGGTTGATTTCTTTCACGCCTTGTTGCGCCAAGCCGGCGATTTCGGTGAGCACGTCGTTTAAGGGGCGGGAGAATTCTTCGCCGCGCGTGTAAGGCACCACGCAGAAGGAGCAGTATTTGGAGCAGCCTTCCATAATGGAAATAAACGCGCTGCCGCCGTCCACGCGGGCGGGGGGCAGGTGGTCAAATTTTTCAATTTCGGGGAAGGAGATGTCCACTTGCGACAGCCCTGTGGTTTCTTTATCCACAATCATTTTGGGCAGGCGGTGCAGGGTTTGTGGCCCGAAAACCACGTCCACATAAGGTGCGCGTTTGACAATCGCTTCGCCTTCTTGCGATGCCACGCAACCTGCTACGCCGATGATTACGTTGGGATTTTTTTGCTTGATGGGTTTCACGCGCCCCAAGTCGGAAAAGACTTTTTCTTGCGCTTTTTCGCGCACGGAGCAGGTGTTGAAAAGGATGATGTCGGCATTGTCGGGTTCGGAAACTTGTTCAATGCCGCCATGTTCTTCGGCAAGCACGGCGAGCATTTTCTCGCTGTCGTATTCGTTCATTTGGCAGCCGAAGGTGCGGATAAAGACTTTTTTCATGGGTAGTGGTCTCTCAGGTTGCCCGTAATTGCGGGGCTGATGTTAAAAAATATTTTCAGGCTGCCTAATGGTTTGCATAGGCAGCCTGAAAAATGGAAAGCGCGGATTATACGGATTTTTTTGCGAGAATTAAAATCATCGGCAGCCTCTAAGCCCAGCGCGACCATTTGCCATGCACTCTATCGGGATACGCTTGGCGAAATTGGGCGAGCCAGTCGGCAAAGTGTTGATTGTGGGAGCGGAAGCTGAAAATATAGTATTTGCCGTTGTTTTGGATGTGGATGTCCCACACATAGGCGTGGTTGATATTCAGGCTGCTTTTAATGCCCACGATGATGCTGAAAAGGATTTCAAACATAATCACGCTCATAAACAAGAATATTTGCTATTGAGGGCGTTTTTCTTTATATTTTGCCCCGCTTGTTTTCAGGCTGCCTTAATCGCATGAGGCAGCCTGAAAACGCTATTTTAATTGTCAATGGAAAGAACACTATGGCAGTAATCATCCACACCCCCGAAGAGATTGAAAAAATGCGCGAGCT
>CAJPSG010000194.1 GCA_905373195.1 Kingella oralis | reverse complement strand
GCTGTATTGCGGCGCGGGGCTGATGGAAAACTGCGCGTTGGCGGCGGTGTGGGCAAGCCACGGCGGCAACACGCTGCGGATTTTGGTGAGCGCGTGTTCGGCGGCTTGGGCGAGAGATGGCTCGGTGTTGCTAGCTGCCCAGCGGATGCCAATGATGATGGCTTCTAGCTCGCTTTGGCTAAACATTAAGGGCGGCAGTTGGCTGTGGTCGCTGTGCAGTTGATAGCCGACGCCTGCTTCGCCGCGTATGTCTGCGCCTTGGCTGCGCAGGGTGTTGATGTCGCGGTAGAGGGTGCGCGGGCTGATGCCTAGCTCGGTGGCAAGCGTGGCGGCGGTGGTGGGCTGTTTGCGGTGGCGCAGGGTGTGCAGCAGTTGCAGCAGGCGGGTGGATTTGGTCATGGAATTTTTAGAACCTGTATTCACTCTTTTCATAAGCAGATTTTATGACATAAAAGCGCGGATACAAGGCAAAAAGCGCAGTAAAGTTGAACATCTTACGAGCATTTTTAACGTGGTAGCCGCGTTTTTAGGGCGTAAAAGATGCCTATGAAAAGAGTGAATACAGGTTCTTAAATGTTAAGTTGAATCGGTTGTTCATCAAATGGGATTTTTCGTGGATTGAGCCACGCCTATCATGCGCCATCTTCATTTTCAGGCTGCATTCATCATGTTTTTCTTGTTGATTATGACATATCGTGTTTACCGCAAGCGCGGGAAAGTGGCTTAACAGTGCTTACTCCATTTTCAGGCTGCCTCTGCCCTATTCTATCGCCCGCGCCCGCCGCTGCCATCCGCCCCTATCGCACCGCGAAAGGCAGCCTGAAACCGCATAATCCCTTATAATCCGCCCTTTCCCTTATTCTCAAATCCATAACCACCATGACCGAATCCATCACGCTGCAACCGCGCCAGCTTAAAGCGCGTAACACCGTTGCCCTACCCGGTTCAAAAAGCATCAGCAATCGCACGCTGCTGCTTGCCGCCTTATCCGACAACGCTTGCGAAATCCGCTCGCTGCTCAAATCAGACGACACCGACCGCATGTTGGAAGCCCTTGCCGCATTGGGCATCAAGCTGGAAACCACGCCATCAGGCAGCCTGAAAATCGTGGGCAGCGGCGGCGCATTCCCTGTAAAACACGCCGATTTGTTTTTGGGCAACGCGGGCACGGCGTTTCGCCCGCTCACCGCCGCGCTGGCGATTTTGGGCGGCGATTATCATCTGCACGGCGTGGCGCGAATGCACGAACGCCCGATTGGCGATTTGGTGGATGCCTTGCGCATTGCGGGCGCGCACGTGGATTATCTGGGCAACGAAGGCTATCCACCCTTGCACATCGGCGAATATGCCGCGCAAAACGTGCGCCAGATTCCGATTAAAGGCAATGTGTCCAGCCAATTTTTAACCGCGCTGCTGATGGCGTTGCCGCTCACGGGCAAGGCGTTTGAAATCCGCGTGGCAGGCGAGCTGATTTCCAAGCCCTATATTGATATTACGTTGAATTTAATGAAACAATTTGGCGTGGACGTAGCAAACCAATCGCATCAAGTTTTCAGGCTGCCTGAAAACGCCCGCTACCATGCGCCGCAGGTGGTGAACGTGGAAGGCGATGCGTCCAGCGCGAGCTATTTTTTGGCGGCGGGCTTGATTTCAGGCTGCCCCGTACGCGTAACAGGCTTGGGGCGTAATGCGATTCAAGGCGATGTGGCATTTGCGCACGAGTTGGCAAAAATCGGCGCGGCGGTGCAATGGGGCGACGATTTTATTGAAGTTTCCCGCGCGGCGGGGCAAGCCGTGTTGCCGTTTGACTTGGATGCCAACCACATCCCCGATGCGGCGATGACGCTGGCGGTGGTGGCGTTGGCAACGGGCGCGCCGTGCCACATCCGCAACATCGCTTCTTGGCGCGTGAAAGAAACTGACCGCATCGCCGCAATAGCAACCGAGTTGCGCAAGCTGGGCGCAACCGTGCGCGAAGACCCCGATGCCATCCACATCACGCCGCCCGCCGCGCTCACGCCCAACGCCGCGATTGATACTTATGACGACCACCGCATGGCGATGTGTTTTTCGCTGGTGTCGCTGATGGGCGTGCCCGTGGTGATTAACGACCCCAAATGCGTGGGCAAAACGTTTCCGCAGTATTTTGAAGTATTTAATGCGTTGAGCGCGTAAACAATATTAAGGCAGCCTGAAACTGGATTTTCCCGTTTTCAGGCTGCCTATTCGCTATATTCCCACTTTCTTCACCCACCCCACAAAGGTCTTCCCATGAAAGCACACCTACTCGCCGCCATAATTGCCGCGCCCGCCCTTGCCGCGTCGATGCAAAAAGCCGAGCTACCCCGCTTTCCCGCGCCCCAAAACCTCAACTTCGCCCAAGTGCAAGGCAAAAGCCAATCGTTTGAACTGAACGGGTAAACCGTCCGCTACCGCGCCTTTGAAAACATTGTGTACGTTTTAAAGCCCGCCGACAGCCGTTATCAAACCATGAATGTGTACATCCCCGAAGCCTACTTCACAGGCGGCAGCATTGACGGCTACACCGCGCAAACCGCGCCCATCTTCTTCCCCAACAACGTCGGCGGCTATATGCCCGCCACCGCGGATCAGCCTGAAAACGACCAACGCGCAGGCGGCAAGCCCAACGCCATCATGCTCGCCCTATCCAAAGGCTATGTGGTTGCCAGCGCAGGCGCACGCGGACGCACCGAAGCCAACGGGCGCGCCCCCGCCGCCATCGTCGATTTGAAAGCCGCCGTGCGCTACCTCAAAGCCAACGACCAAGCGATGGCAGGCGATGCCAACAAAATCATCAGCAACGGCACCTCCGCAGGCGGCGCACTCTCCGCCCTGCTTGGCACCAGCGGCAGCAGCAAAGACTACGAACCCTATTTGCGCCAACTGGGCGCAGCCCGCGCCAACGACACCATTTTCGCCGTGTCCGCCTATTGCCCCATCACCAACCTGGAACACGCCGATGCCGCCTACGAATGGCAGTTCAACGGCGTAAACGACTACCAAAAAATAAACATCTCCATGCTGGACTACAAGGTAGAACGCAAGCTGGTAAAAGGCACGCAAACGCCCGCGCAAATCCAGCTTTCAGGCAGCCTGAAAGCCCTGTTTCCCGCCTATGTAAACAGCCTCAAACTCAAAAACGCGCAAGGCACGCCGATGACGCTGGACAAAAACGGCAACGGCACGTTCAAAACCGAAATGGAAACCATGCTGCTGCAATCGGCGCAAAAAGCATTAGACAACGACAAAGATTTATCCGACCAAACCTGGCTCACCATCCAAAACGGCAAAGCCATCGCCGCCGACTTTGCCGCCTACGCCCAATTTGTCGGACGACAAAAAACCGCGCCCGCGTTTGACGGCGTAGATTTGTCCACGGGCGAAAACCAGCTTTTCGGTGACGCGCGCACCGACAAAAAACACTTCACCGCGTTTAGTCTCAAAAACAGCACCGTAGCAGGCAGCCTGAAAGTCGATGCCCACACCATCAAACTGATGAATGCCATGAACTACACCAGCCCCACGCAGCATTACCGCATCCGCGTGGGCGAAAACGACCGCGATACTTCGCTCGCCATTAGCCAACTCTTGGCATTGAAGCTGCAAAACAGCGGTAAAAACGTGGATTACGCCCTGCCATGGGGCGTGCCACACAGTGGCGATTACGATTTGGACGAACTGTTTGCATGGATGAAAAGCGTGGCGATGAAGTAAGCACGCATCAAGGCAGCCTGAAACGGTATTATCCCCCGCCATTGCCATCCCCCAGCC
>CAJPSG010000193.1 GCA_905373195.1 Kingella oralis | reverse complement strand
TTTACGTCGTTTACATCATCTCAACGTTTATTTCTTCGGCTGACATTCCCGCGCCAAATACAACCATGTTTCCACCACGGTATCAGGGTTCAGCGACAAAGTTTCAATGCCCTCGTCCACCAGCCATTTGGCAAAATCGGGATGGTCGGATGGACCTTGCCCGCAAATGCCGATGTATTTGTTCAAACGCAAGCAAGTAGAAATGGCAAGGTGCAGCATCACTTTTACCGCCGCATTGCGCTCGTCAAACGTGCTGGCAATCGGCCCGCCGCTGTCGCGGTCCACGCCCAGCGTGAGCTGCGTCATATCGTTGGAGCCGATGGAGAAGCCGTCAAAGTATTCAAGGAATTGCTCGGCAAGCAGCGCGTTGCTGGGCACTTCGCACATCATAATCAAGCGCAAGCCGTTTTTGCCGCGTTCCAAGCCGTTTTCTTTGAGCACTTCCAACACCGCTTCCGCTTCGGCAAGCGTGCGCACAAAGGGAATCATCACTTCCACATTGGTCAGCCCCATCACATCGCGCACATATTTCACCGCGCGGCATTCCAGCGCAAAGCAAGGTTTGAAGTCGTCCGACACATAACGCGCCGCACCACGGAAGCCCAGCATGGGGTTTTCTTCATGTGGCTCATATTGCGCGCCGCCGAGCAAGCCTGCGTATTCGTTGGATTTGAAGTCAGACATCCGCACGATGACTTTTTTCGGATAAGCTGATGCCGCCAGCGTGGCGATGCCTTCGGCAAGTTTGTCCACATAAAAATCAACGGGCGAAGCGTAGCCTGAAATGCGTTCGGTGATTTCCGCTTGCAACTCGGGCGTTTGTTTATCAAATTGCAACAGCGCGTGTGGGTGGATGCCGATTTGACGGTTAATCACAAACTCCATCCGCGCCAAGCCGATGCCTTCGCTGGGCAAGTTGGCAAACGAGAACGCCATTTCGGGGTTGCCCACGTTCATCATAATTTTGGCGGGCGATTTGGGCATTTGGTCCAGCGAAACTTCGTCCACTTCCACTTCCAGCAAGCCCGCGTAGATGTAGCCCGTATCGCCTTCGGCGCAGGATACGGTTACTTCCGCGCCATCGGTTAAACGACTAGTGGCATCGCCGCAACCCACCACCGCAGGAATGCCCAGCTCACGCGCGATAATCGCCGCGTGGCAAGTGCGCCCACCACGGTTGGTAACGATGGCGGCAGCGCGTTTCATCACAGGTTCCCAATCGGGGTCGGTCATGTCGGTAACCAAAATATCGCCTGTTTGCACTCTGTCCATTTCGGCAACGGTTTTCACCACGCGCACCACGCCTTTGCCCACTTTTTGCCCAATCGCGCGCCCTTCCACCAACACCTTGCGCTCGCCTTTGATGGAATAACGGCGCAACACGTTGCCGGCGGCTTTTTCTTGCGATTTCACCGTTTCGGGGCGGGCTTGCAAGATGTACAGCTTGCCATCCACGCCATCGCGCCCCCATTCAATGTCCATCGCTCTGCCGTAGTGTTCTTCAATAATCAGCGCGTATTGTGCCAACTCGGTGATTTCTTCGGGGCTGAGCGAGAAGCGTTTGCGGTCGGCTTCGGGCACATCCACGGTTTGCACCGATTTGCCCGCTTGCACGCTGTCGGTAAACACCATTTTGATGAGTTTTGAACCCAAGGTTTTGCGCAAAATGGCGGGTTTGCCTTTTTTGAGCGTGGGTTTGTGCACATAAAATTCATCGGGGTTTACCGCGCCTTGCACCACGGTTTCGCCCAAGCCGTAAGATGAAGTGATGAACACCACATCTTCAAAGCCGCTTTCGGTGTCGATGGAGAACATCACGCCTGATGCACCTGTGTCGGAGCGCACCATACGTTGCACGCCAGCCGAAAGCGCAACGGCATCGTGGTCAAAACCTTTGTGCACGCGATAAGAGATGGCGCGGTCGTTGTAAAGCGATGCAAACACATGGTGCATCGCTTCTTTTACATTATCTAAACCATTGATGTTTAGGAAAGTTTCTTGCTGCCCCGCGAAAGACGCATCGGGCAAATCTTCGGCGGTGGCGGATGAACGCACGGCAACGGAAATTTGGTCGCTGCCCGCATCGGCAACCATTTTTGCCCACGCGGCTTCCACTTCGGCATTCAGTTGCTCGGGGAAAGGCGTGTCCAAAATCCACTGCCGAATTTGCGCGCCCACGCGTGCCAACTCGGTTACATCATCCACGTTCAACGCGGCAAGTGCGGCGGAAATGCGTTCGTGCAGCCCATCGTGTGCTAAAAAGGCGCGGTAGGCTTCGGCGGTGGTAGCAAAGCCGCCCGGCACACGCACGCCTTTTTCGGCAAGCTGCGAAATCATTTCGCCCAATGATGCGTTTTTGCCACCCACGCGCTCCACATCGCTCATGCGCAGGTTTTCAAGCCAGATAACGTAGTTTTCAGCCATTTTTCAGAGTCCTTTCCGAGACTGGGTTAGTAGAAAAAATTGAAGCGAACGTTAATTCGCGTAAACAATAATAGCACACATCAATTTGAATTTTGTGGCGCGGCGGTGATTTTGGTGGAAATTTTTGTAATCGCGTGTAATTAACGCAGATTGTTTTTGTTTAACAGATAAGGCAGCCTGAAAATTGCTTTTATCAGATGATTTTGTCTGATTTTGGTTTTCAGGCTGCCTATTTTGGGTATTTTGTGGGATAAAGTTGCGTGGATTGAGGTAAATCAAATTTTGGTGGATTTTGTTTTTTGCGGGATGGATTGTTTGATTTGGATGAAATAATGGGGATTTTGGTTACAAGTGATTACAGAGGCAGCCTGAAAACGTATTTCCCGTTTTCAGGCTGCCTTTACAAAACCAACAACCGATAGAGCGTCGGCGACTCGCCGACTTCTTGGCAAACCAGTCATGCTCTGTTTAGTCAGCCATTTGGCGGCGAGCCGCCGCCGTTCCATTTTAGATTTCAACCTTGCGCGTTGCGCTGTGGTATAACCATTTATACCCAAATCAAAGATTTGGACAAATGGATAAGGCTGCCTATTCATTCTCAATCAACACCATACCGTTCAAATCCACGGGTATTAAAAACATACTGATACTGCACATCATCCCCTTGATTTAACACCAAATATGCGCGCCTGTCTTTTAACTCAATATAGGCAAATTCGCCGTCAAGACGGTCTAAATCGTAATGCCGATTATCCATAAACAACGCTGCTAATTGCGCTTCGGGATATTTGAGATTGAATGACATCATGCCCGACTGGTCATTACGATTAGCGATAATTGGCACGGTAATTTTTTTGCCGCGAATAGAAAAAGAACTAACGGCTCTTTGTTCGCCTAAACAAACACCATCTAGCTGGACGTAATTCACAATTGTTTTATTTAAAATAGTAGAAAAATTCAGCAGTTTGATGAAATTATCCTTACCTGCATCAAGCGTTTCCACTTCTATCAGATAGCGTGTTTTACCATTTATTTCAACGCCTTGCCCATGCCATTCTGTACAGTTCACAAGATACTGGTCTAATAAATCTTCCAGCGGATATTGTTCTACTTCTTCTGCTGCTTCAAAGCAAAAGCAATAATTGTTTTTAGCGCGATTGTGGTAGATTTCATAAGCAATCTGATTGAAATCGGGCGTAGCATATTTATCTAATTGATATGTTCCCAGCACTTTCATGTTCATTCCTTTCTGATTATTTACGGCAGCCTGAAAACGGATAAATACGTTTTCAGGCTGCCTTAATTTTAAATCATGTAAAACATATACAATATCATCCACATCACCACCACCGCCCAAGCCAAATCCAGCACCACTGCCA
>CAJPSG010000192.1 GCA_905373195.1 Kingella oralis | reverse complement strand
ATCGCCCCCAAATTGAATTGCGCCGCAGCAAATCCCTGATTGGCTGCCTTTTGATACCACGCAAAGGCTTGTTTGCTATCCTGTTTGACACCTTTTCCGTTTTCATACATCGCGCCCAAATTATATTGCGCCTGCGCATAGCCTTGGTTTGCCGCTTTTTGATACCACGCCGCCGCTTGCTGATTATCTTGCGCCACGCCTAGACCGTCTTCATAAAACCAGCCCAAAGTGTATTGCGATTCTGCATCGCCTTGTTGCGCAAGCTGCTGAAAGAATTGAAAGGCTTGTGTGTGATTGCCCGCTTGATAAGTGGCGATTGCTTGCTGAAATTGCGCATCGCGATTTGCCAATGCGGGCGTAGAAAAAACGGAAAGCAGTACCGCCAAAGCAGCACTCAATTTTGTTTTGAAATGACGGAAAATAGACATCATTTTTCTTTCTTTGCTAACAAAATCAGGCGACACTAGCCGCCATTGGGTTCAAAAATACAGCGATTGCCAAGCATGGCAGATTTAACCATTTCTTTACACTTGCTTCAACCATGCTTGAATGGTTTGACTGCCCTGTGCGCAAAAGGCAGCCTGAAAACGTAAAATCTCGCTTTCAGGCTGCTCTAACGAAAGAGCAATTAGTGGCTACTCTCCTTTTCTAATTTCATGAAAGCACGAGCCCACTCTTTTACTTTGGCATTTTCTGGCGTATCAGGCTGCGCCAACACTTTTTGCCACCATGCTTTGGCTTGCTGTTCATCTTGTGCCACGCCCTTTCCATCGTAATACAGCAAGCCTAAATTTAATTGCGATCGAGCGTGCCCTTGATTAGCCGCTTTTTGATACCAAAACATCGCTTGTTCATAATCCCGATGCACCTCGTACCACGCACCTAAATTGTTTTGCGCCTGAACATAGCCTTGATTAGCCGCTTTTTCATACCAAGCGGCTGCTTGTTGATAATCCTGCTGTACGCCACGTCCTTCTTCATACATCACACCCAAATTGTATTGCGCCTCAGCAATTCCTTGATTGGCTGCTTTTTGATACCACGCTACCGCTTTTTTATAATTTTGCGTTACGCCCCAGCCATTTTCATACAGCAAACCCAAATTGTATTGCGCTTTGGCATCGCCCTGTTGAGCAAGTGGTTGTAACAGGCGAAGGGCTTGGCTGTAATGACCAGCCTCATAAGCCGTCATTGCCTGTTTAAATTGTGCTTCATTATCCGCCCAAGCAGGCATAGTGCACGCCAACAGCAGTGCAGCCAAAGTAACGTTGAGTGGTTTAGAAAATCTACGAAGCGTAAACATCATTTTGATTGCCTTTTTAAAGTAAGCGACACTAGCCGCCATTGGGTTCAAAAATACAGCGATTGCCAAGCATGGCAAATTCTAACCATTTCTTTACACTTGCTTCAACTGCATCAAAATAGTTTGATTGGTATTGCAAAGGCAGCCTGAAAAGCCAAATGGGTTTTCAGGCTGCCTATTTCTTTATTGCGGTTTATCTCAACTCAATCAAAACGACACTTTCAGGCTGCCATAAAACGCGCGGCCAGGTTCGTTGTAGCTTTGCGCGCTGCTGTTGTTGGAGCTGCGATACAGTTTTTTGTTAAACAAATTGTTCACGCCCAAGCGCAGGTTAACATGGTTGTTGAAGCGATAGCCTGCGCTGATGCCCACCAAGCCATAAGGTTTCACTGTTTCGCCTGATAAGCCTGTGTTGCGCTCGGCGTTGTTCAAAATCACCGTGCGCGGTTTTTGCTTGCCGTAGTAGGTAACGTTTAACGCCGCGTCAAATTTCTCATTCGGCTGCCAATTCAGGCTGCTATTGATGGTGAATTTGGGCGTAACCGACAGCGGATTGCCCGTGTCTTTGTTGATGGATTTGTGCATATAGGTGAAATTGGTCGTCCATTTGAGCGTTTGGTGCAATGGCACGGTCAAATTGCCTTCCACGCCTTCCACCACGGCTTTGCGCGCGTTCGTCCATTGATACATATAGTTGCCCAGCTGGCTTAACGCGATGGCTTTGTCGCCTGCCACAATTTTGTTGCGGTAGTCGTTGTGGAAATACGCCATAGACGCTTGGAAGCCGCCTTGTGCAAATTCAAAGCCCAGTTCTTTGTTCACGCTGGTTTCGGGTTTCAGGCTGCTGTTGCCCATCAAATAGCAGCGGATGGAAGCGGGCGTGCCTGCTGCGCAGCCTTGACCGCGCGTGTAAAGAATGTAGTTGGGATTGCTTTGGTAGAGATTGGGCGATTTGTATGCGCGCGCGATGCCGCCTTTAATCGTCCAGCCGCTGTCGCCCAGCGTTTGCACAAAGTTCAGCGCGGGGCTCCAATTGTTGCTCGATGCGCTGTTGTGGTCAAAGCGCAGCGCGGGGATAAGCTGGGTGCTGCCGTTGCTCAAACGATAGTGGTCTTCCACATAAAGGGCGAAATTGCTTTGGCTGGTTTTGCTGTTGCGCCCTGTGCCGATGCCAGCAAAGCGGTCGGTGCGCCCTTGGTCGGAGAAGCCTTGCACCATTGAGCCGTGGTCGTTTAGGCGGTCGTGGTTGTATTCCGTGCCGATGGTGAGAACGTGGTCGCCGCCGAGTTTAAACGGAATGTTCACTTCGCCAAACAGGCGTTTGGTTTGCAGCGTGCTGTCGGTGAAGTTGCGGTTTTGGTATTGCCCTTCGGGGCCGCCCATCAAGCCTTCGGTTAAGTGGTGGTTTTCGGTGCGGTCAAGTTGCGCGACCACTTTGGTGTCGCCCCAGCTCCAATAGCCTTCGTGCGTGAGTGCGTTGCTGATGCGAGTTAAACGCGCGGTTTCCGAGCCGTATAGCGATTGCGTGAAGGCGTTGGGGTTGTTGTTTTGGTTGTCGCCCGCGTAGATATTGCCTTGGCGGCTGTATGAACTGTCTAGCGTGAGCGTTTGTTCGGGCGTGATGCGCCATGCCAAGCGCGCGGCGATGTCGCGATTTTTCACGCCGTCGCGCCCTGCGCCCAAGCTGGTGCTGGTTACGGTGCGACCGCCACGGCGGGTGGTGGTTACGGTGGTGGGGTTGATGTCGGCGGCATCGGCATCGGTTTTATTCAGGCTGCCGTAGATGCGAATGCCGAGTTTGTCTTGAATAATCGGCCCGCTCACATTAAAGCCGATGCGGTTGGTTTCGCCCTCTTTGCGGTCTTGTGGCTGATTGGTGTAGTAGGTTAAGCCGCCATGCCATTCGGTGCTGACTTTTTTGGTGATGATGTTCACCACGCCACCTGCCGCGCCCGAGCCGTAGCGTGCTGCCGCAGGGCCGCGCAATACGCTGATGGATTCAATATCTTCCACTGGCACCCAGTTGCTGTCGCCGCGCGTGTTGCGCTCGCCGCGCCAGCTATATCGCTCGGCATTGCGCGAAGTTACGGGGCGGCCGTCAATCAAAATCAACGTGTTTTCAGGCCCCATGCCGCGAATGTCTATTTGGCGTTTGTTGCCGCGCTCACCCGATGCGGTGTTGCCCGTTAAATTGACCCCCGGCATGGTGCGCACGATGTCGGAGAGGTCGTTTACCGCGGGGCGGTGTTCCAAATCTTTGGTGGTGATTTTGGATACGCCCAACGATTGTTGTAGCTGGCGTTCGGCGGTAACGTATACGGTGGGCAATGTGCCGCCGTCGTGCGGGACGGTGGCGGTGTCGTCTGCTTGGGCAAATGCGCTGGCAAGGGCAAGCGGCAGCACGGCGAGGGTAAAGCGGGTTTTCATTGGGGATTCCTTTGTGTGTGTTTGTTTACAAATACTGCGAGAATGTGAAAGGGTGTAAATGATAGCGGTTGGCGGGGGATTTTCCAAGCTAAATGGTAAAGATTTGCATTTGCGCGCGCGGGGAGGGGGGTTGTCGGG
>CAJPSG010000191.1 GCA_905373195.1 Kingella oralis | reverse complement strand
TGGCGGAAATCGGGGGAGTATGTCATGGCTGTTTGTATTAAAAAGTAAGTTTATTTACTATATGACTGAATAGCTGCGGCTTTGCTGGTGTGATTAAAGGCAGCCTGAAACGGCTAAATATGCGTTTCAGGCTGCCTTTTATCTGCGGATTAATCACGCCATGGGCTAGGCACGCTGATGCGCGAATAACCGCCGCGTTCGGTGGTGCGCTCTTCGTAGCCGAAGCGTTGCTTGCGGCGTTCGTTGCGCTCAAATTGGCGCGTGCGTTGCCCCATTTGCTCGCGGTTGCGCTCCATGCGGCGTTCTAGGGCTTGACCGTGTTCCATGCGCTGACGGTGTTCTTGCATACGGTTGTCGTCTGCGCGATGCATATCAAAATGCTCGCGGTGCATTTCGCCTGATGGGTGATGCCCGTGAAAGCCTGCGCTGCCTACGCCATCGGCAACCACGCAGCCTGAAAGCAGGGTGGTGGCGAGGGCGAGGCTGATGATGTGTTTGCGGGAAATCATGTGTTGCTCCTTGCGGTAAAAAAGGCGGCTTTATACGGGATTGCGCGGGCGGCGTATAGCGGAGTTGTGCAAAAATGGGGGGCGGTGAGTAAAGAATGGGTTAAGGCAGCCTGAAAACAGGGAAATTCGTTTTCAGGCTGCCCTCGTGCAATGGACTATTTAACGAATGCCATTGTTTTTTAACGCTTCTAGATTATCGCGGGCATCTGCTTTGGTTTCAGCATTCTCTGGTGTATCAGGCTGCGCCAGCACTTTTTGAAACCATGCTTTGGCTTGTTGGGGATTTTTTGCCATGCCAATACCTTCTGCATACATTATGCCTAAATTATTTTGCGCCCGAGCATCGCCCTGCTGCGCCGCTTTTTGCCACCATGCTTTTGCCTGCTGATAACTTTGTGCCACGCCACGACCTTCCGCATACATCACGCCCAAATTGTTTTGCGCCCAAACATCGCCCTGCTGTGCCGCTTTTTGATACCACATTACGGCTTGTTTATCGTTTTTTGCCACACCCCGACCATCTTCATACATTACAGCCAAACTGACTTGCGCCAAAGCAAACCCTTGCTGTGCCGCTTTTTGATACCACACAGCGGCTTGCTTATCATTTTGCGCCACGCCAAGACCCTTTTCATACATCAAGCCCAAATTGTTTTGTGAACTGGCATCGCCCTGTTGAGCAAGCGGCTGCCATAGGCGAAAGGCTTGCTTGTAATTGCCTGCGTCATAAGCGGCATTGGCTTGTTGGAATTGCGCTTCGTTGTCCGCCCAAGCGGGCGCAGCGCAAACCAACAGCAACGCTGCTAACGTGGCATTGAGTGGTTTAAACAATTTACGGGTGGGGATAAACATCATTTTGCTCATTTCTTTGATAAAAAATCTAGCGACACCCTGCCGCCATTTGATTAAACAATAGGCTGATTGCCAAGCACGGTGGATTGTAACCGTTGCTTTGCATGGCGTTCAATATTGTAAAAAGGCGTTGGGAAAGCAAAAAAGGCAGCCTGAAAATGGAAAACTCGTTTTCAGGCTGCCTCACTCGCCGCCAACACGGCTTTCACTTCCCGCGCAAATTTTGCCGCATACGGCATACGCATGGCGTTGAGATACGGCAGCAAATCATCGGGGCGATATTTGAGCAGGGCATACACAATCAAATTGTGCAGCAGCGTGTCTTTGCCTTGCCCCCAAATTGACGATATTGTCGTCATCATCATCGGGGGCGGGCTCTTCGTCCTCGGGGTATTCTTGTTCATCGGGCGCATCGCGGAAGGCTTCATAGTAGCACGTGGCAAAATTGAGCAGCGGCGCGGCATCGGTTGCCAGCAGGCGCATCACGTCGTCTTCGCTTAAATGGGCGTGCGCCAAGCATTTTGTGTCAAATTCCGCCAGTACAGTTTCATATTCGGGGTATATTTCCATGCCCGTACGCTGTTGCAGTTGCGCCATTAGGTCTTGGTAAATCTCGCATTCAATGATTTTTCTCGCGGTAAACATCGCGCTCGTTCTCCGTTAAAAAAGGCAGCCTGAAAACAGGAAAACTCGTTTTCAGGCTGCCTTATCCATCACAAGCAATCAAAAATCACGCGCCGTAAACGGGGTTTTTCGCGCACAAGGCTTGGGCTTTGGCTGCCACGGCTGCCAAGTTCGCTTCATCGTTGGGATTGTCCAACACGTCTGCCAGCAGGTTGGCGAGTTCGCGGGCATCGGCTTCGGTGAAGCCGCGTGTCGTAATCGCCGCCGCGCCCACGCGGATGCCGCTGGTTACGAAGGGTTTTTCGGGGTCGTTGGGGATGGCGTTTTTGTTGATGGTAATGTGCGCTTTGCCCAAGGCTTCTTCGGCGGCTTTGCCGGTGATGTTTTTGGGGCGCAAATCCACTAGGAACACATGGCTTTCGGTGCGACCTGACACGATGCGCAAGCCGCGTTTCACCAATTCTTCCGCCATCGCTTGCGCGTTGATTTTCACTTGTTTGGCGTATTGTTTGAACTCGGGTTCTAACGCTTCTTTAAAGGCAACGGCTTTGGCGGCGATGACGTGCATCAATGGCCCGCCTTGCAGGCTGGGGAAAATGGCGGAGTTCAGGGCTTTTTCGTGGGTGTTGTCGCGGCATAGGATTACGCCGCCGCGTGGGCCGCGCAGGGTTTTGTGGGTGGTAGTGGTAACAAAATCGGCAAAGGGCACGGGGTTGGGGTATTCGCCGCCAGCCACCAAGCCTGCGTAGTGCGCCATGTCCACGAACAGATACGCGCCTACTTTGTCGGCGATTTCGCGGAATTTTGCCCAGTCAATTTGCAGGGCGTAGGCGGATGCGCCTGCCACGATCATTTTGGGCTTGTGTTCCAGCGCAAGGCGTTCCACTTCGGCGTAGTCCAGCACTTCGTTTTCGTCCAAGCCGTAGGTGATGGCGTTGTAGAGCTTGCCTGAAATGTTCACGCTTGCGCCGTGGGTTAAGTGCCCGCCGTGCGCCAAGCTCATGCCGAGAATGGTGTCGCCCGGTTTGAGCACGCTGGCGTAAACGGCTTGGTTGGCTTGGCTGCCTGAATGGGGCTGCACGTTGGCGTATTCTGCGCCGAATAGTTTTTTCACGCGGTCAATCGCCAGCTGCTCGGCAACGTCTACGTGTTCGCAGCCGCCGTAGTAGCGTTTGCCGGGATAGCCTTCGGCGTATTTGTTGGTGAGTTGGCTGCCTTGGGCTTCCATGACGGCGCAGCTGACGTAGTTTTCGGAGGCAATCAGTTCAATGTGGTCTTGCTGGCGTTGGTTTTCGGCTTCAATGGCGGCTTGCAGTTCGGGGTCGTATTTGGCGATGGTGAGGCTTTTTGAATACATGAGATGCGTCCTTTGCTTGGGTTGGGGAATGAAAGGTGGGGATTGTAACGTAAATTTTTATTAAGGGCAGCCTGAAACGTGGGTTTGGTGTTGAGGCAGCCTGAAAATGGGGGTGGTTTAAATAACGGGGTTACTCGTTTTCAGGCTGCCTTTGCACAATCTATAAGGCAGCCTGAAATCTACAAATAGAGCGGCGATAGCTCGTTGCTAATTGGTTGTTTCAACATGGTTCTATTAGTTAGCAAGATGTCGGCAAGCCGCCGATGCGCCATTGGTTGCAGGTTTTGCAAAGGTTTTCAGGCTGCCTATAAATCGATGACTTCTATGCCAAGCTGGGGCATCAGGTGGTAGAGGTGGGCGTAGCTGGGGCGGTGGAACAGTTCGTCTGGGGTGCGGATGCTGTGGATGTGGACGTTGGGGAATGGGCTGACGTTGAGGGCGGCGGTACTGATAAGGTGGTAGATGTGGACGGGGGTGTGTGGGTGGTGTTGGATGTGTTGCAGTAGCCAGTCTTCAAAGATGAGGGGGGTGTGGATGTAGTTG
>CAJPSG010000190.1 GCA_905373195.1 Kingella oralis | reverse complement strand
TGCCATCACCAGCCCTGCTTTTTGCGCTTTTTTGTCGGCGGGAGGCAGTAGGGCGCGTGGTGTGCCCAGCAATGAATTTTCGTTTTTGGACAACGGGCAGCATTTGTTGATTGAGGCGTATCAGGGCGTTTTCAGGCTGCTGGATAAGGTGGGGGCGGATTGGCGGCGGTGTTTTTTTCATCAGCCGTTGCGCTGGTATTTGCACGATGGGCTGCGTTTTGAGGCGGCTTGGTCGCTGCCTGCGCCGTTGAATTTGCTCACAGGGCTGTTGCGCGGGGAAAATGCGTTGCTGGGGGAAAAGATGGCGTTGGTGCAGCAGTTGAAGCGTTTGCAGTCGCATCATAAGCGCAATCTGCCCGACCAAAGCGTGCAGTCGTGGTTGGCGGGGCAGGGGGTGTCGCGCAAGTGGTTGCTGGAATTTTGGCAGCCGATGGTGTGGGGGGCGTTGAATACGCCGTTGGAGGAAGCGAGTTTGAATGTGTTGTGCGCTGTGTTGGCAGATGGGGTGTGGGCGCGCTGCGAGTTGATCAATTATTTTGTGCCGCGGGTGGATTTGACGCGGGCGTTTGCTGCGCCGATTGTGGCGTATTTACAGCGGCAGGGGGCTGCTTGGCTGCCCAATCAGCGGGTGAAGCGGGTGTTTTTGGATAATCATCGCGGGGTGCGCGTGGATGGCGAGCGGTTTGACGGGGCGATTATTGCGACTGCGCCGTATCATGTGGAAAGCGTGTTGCCGCCTTCGCTGGGGGATGAGGTGCGCTTGGCAATCAGGGATTTGACGTATTACCCGATTACGACAGTGTATTTGAAGTATGCACGCGCTTTCAGGCTGCCTGCGCTGATGACGGGCTTTGCGGAGGGCACGGCGCAATGGCTGATTGACCGCCGCCGTTTAACGGGGGCGAACGAGATTGCGGCGGTGGTGAGCTTGTCGCATCGCATTCGCGCTACGCCGTTGCAATGGGCGCAGCGGGTGCATGGTGATGTGCTGCGGGTGTGCCCTGATGTGGGCAAGCCTGTGGCTTGGCAGACGATTACGGAAAAGCGGGCGACGATTGCTTCGCGGGTGGGGCGCGTTGTGCCTGCGCAAGATGGGCTGAATCGGTATGCGATTTGGCTGGCGGGGGATTGGCTGCATCCGCGTTACCCTGCTACGCTGGAAGCGGCGGTGCAATCGGGGGAGATGGTGGCGCGGGCGGTGGTGGAGCGGTTTGAGGCAGCCTGAAAACCATTTTGCGCGTTTCAGGCTGCCTATTCCGTGTAACCAACGATAGGCAGCCTGAAAACAGGGATTAGATACCAAAGGCGACTTGCGAAGCGCAAACCAATCCATCCAACAAAAACCATTTGGCATGATGCTGAACGGTTTTGCGTTTTCAGGCTGCCTAATCCACACTTTTCGCGTAAAATCCGCCTTTTACCCAACTTCACAAAGGAATCCCCCAATGACCGAAATCACTGCCGAAAAACGCATGAACGTGGAAAGTTTCAACCTAGACCACACCAAAGTGAAAGCCCCTTATGTGCGCCTTGCCTGCGTAACCGATGGCGACCACGGCGACATTATTTATAAATACGACTTGCGCGTGTGCCAGCCCAATCAAGACCACATGGAAATGCCGTCTTTGCATTCTTTGGAGCACCTGATGGCGGAATTGTCGCGCAATCATAGCGATAAAATTGTGGATATCAGCCCCATGGGCTGCCAAACGGGCTTTTATGTAACCCTGCTCAATATGCCTGAATACCAAGGCGCGCTGGATTTGATTGAAGCCACGCTAAAAGACGTAATCGTTGCCAAAGAAGTGCCCGCGTGCAACGTGGTGCAATGTGGTTGGGCGGCGAGCCACAGCCTAGAAGGCGCGCAAAAAATCGCGCAATATCTGCTGGATAAACGCAGCGAATGGACGGAGATTTTTGCATGAGCCGCGAGCCATTGGTTGTCAACACCATCGCCATTATCGGCGCGATGGAAGCCGAAGTTGCCCATTTGAAAACGCGATTAGGCAGCCTGAAAACGCACAGCTTCGGCAAAGCCGCCACCATTCACACCGGCACGTTGCACGGCAAAGACATCGTGTTGTGCCAAAGCGGCATCGGCAAAGTAAACGCCGCCATCGCCACCACGTTGGTGATTGAGCATTTTTCGCCCGATTGCGTGATTAACACAGGCAGCGCAGGCGGCATCGGCAAAGGCTTACAAGTGGGCGACGTGGTCATCGGCACGCAAGTGGCGCATCACGATGTGGACGTAACCGCGTTTGGCTACGCCATCGGGCAAGTGCCGCAGCAGCCTGCCAGCTACGAGAGCGAACACAGCTTGGTGCACGCCGCCAAGCGCGCCGCCCAAGTGTTTCAGGCTGCCCACATCCGCCAAGGCTTGATTGTGAGCGGCGACCAGTTTATCAACGACACGTTCAGCATTGAAACCATTTGCCGTGAATTTGCCAGCCCGCAAGCGGTGGAAATGGAAGCCGCCGCCATCGCGCAAACGTGTTACCAGCTTGGCAAGCCATTTGTGATTATCCGCGCCATTTCCGACAGCGCAGACAGCGAAGCGAGCATCAGCTTTGACGAATTTCTCGCCACCGCCGCGCTGCATTCGGCGCAAATGGTGGAGGAGTTGGTGAAAGAGTTGTGATGACATCGCCTATCGCCCATAAAAGGCAGCCTGAAAACGGGTTTTGAGCGTTTTCAGGCTGCCTTATTATTATAGTTTGAAGCATTTTTTATACAGGAAATTACTGTAAACTCGTAATGCTGAAAGTCTATATCCTTTGTGCCAAAGATAAACAGCATAGCGACGAAATGCTTTGGCTTGGTCGTTTGGTCGCGGTGGTAGAAACAAATTATCTCGCCACGGAGAGGAATTATGGTAGTGGTCGTAAACCGTGCGACGTATGAAGCTGTACTGCCACGGCTTGTCAGAACCGAGTAAATGGGCAAGATATACGCCTTCGTATATGTCGCTACACCAACGCCAGTGCTGCCAGTTGTAACGTTCTGAAAGATGGAATATCTGATTTTTTAATACTGCATTTAACAAGTGTTGATCGTTAAATCCAATATTGTTTTCTATATAGGTTTCAATTTGTTGCAGTAGTCGTGTATCAGTATCTGTTGCTGCCCATTTTTCGGTATCAATGAGCAATACACCTGAATTGATATAAATCGTGCATGAATTAAAACCAGCAGCAGTATCAGCAGGTTGGGTTGCGAAATACCAATCTGCAACCGCTGCAACGGTTTTACCTTGCATATCTAGTTCAAACAATTCTGTTAGTTTATTTAGGCATAGTACATCGCAATCAAGATAAAGAAAGCGATGTGTTATTTGTTTCAGCACCGTAGGCATAACAAGGCGATAGTACATTGCTGCTGAAAAATACGCCATTGTTGGTAGTGTGTTGAAAAAATCTGTATTAAGGTAGTAAAGGATGATGCTGAAATTGAATGATTCTGCGAGTAGTTGGAATTTTTCTTTATCAGTTTCGCTGATGTCTTCAATAAAAAAATGGAAGCAGACAGAATCATTGGGATTATTTGACAATACTGAGTAAGCGGCTGTTCCGATGTGGCGCACATAGTTTTTGTCAGCGGCAAAGGCGATATGAATTTGGGGTTGGTTTGAAATACTGCTAACTAGATATTCTTTTTTGATTACAACATCATCAGGATTAAATCGCGGGGGGGGGGTAATGTGAGAGACATATTTTTTAATGAAATAAGAGATGCACAGCCTGTGGATTATGTCAGTTTGATTGAAGAACTGCAAATTTTCGTAAGCAATACTTACGAGAATGAAAGTTTTTATATTGCAAATAGTGCATTACATTGTCCCCTTACGCATCAGGAAACCGCGCCATATAAACCCCCACACACAAACACACCACGC
>CAJPSG010000189.1 GCA_905373195.1 Kingella oralis | reverse complement strand
TTTCAGGCTGCCTTCTTAACACAAACCCCTTTACAACCTTTCAAATTCAATAAGAGAAAACAGGCGATACTATGTTTTTCAACAACTTACTCAGCTTAGCCATTTGGCTGCCGATATTGTCGGGCGTGCTGGTGCTGGCAACGGGGTCGGACGAAAAAGCCCCGTTGGCGCGGATATTGGCATTGATTGGCGCGGTCGCCAGCTTTGTGGTAACGCTGCCCTTGTTCACCCAATTTGACCGCGCCGATGCAGGCTTTCAGTTCACCGAGCTGCACGCATGGATTCCCGCGCTCAATCTGAACTACGCGCTGGGCGTGGACGGCATTTCCGTGCTGTTTATTATCCTGAACGCCTTTATCACGCTGATGGTGGTGCTGGCAGGCTGGGAAGTGATACAGAAACGCCCCGCGCAATACATGGCGGCGTTTCTCATCATGAGCGGGCTGATTAACGGCGCGTTTGCCGCGCAAGATGCCATTTTGTTCTACACCTTTTTTGAAGGCATGCTGATTCCGCTGTATCTGATTATCGGCATGTGGGGCGGGCAGCGCAGAATGTATGCCGCGATGAAGCTGTTTCTTTACACGCTGCTTGGCTCGCTGTTGATGCTGGTGGCGTTGATTTATCTGTCGTATCAAGCGGGCGGCAGCTTTGCGATTGCCGATTTGCAGGCGATTAAAAACATTCCGCTGGGCGTGCAACAGCTTTTGTTTATTGCGTTTTTCCTGTCATTTGCCGTGAAAGTGCCGATGTTCCCCGTGCACACATGGCTGCCCGATGCCCACGTTGAAGCCCCCACGGGCGGCTCAATGGTGCTGGCGGCGATTACGCTGAAAGTGGGCGCATATGGCTTTTTGCGCTTTATTTTGCCGATTTTGCCCGATGCCTCGCGCTATTTTGCGCCCGTGGTGATTGCGTTGAGCCTGATTGCGGTGGTGTATATTGGCTTGGTTGCGCTGGTGCAAACCGATATGAAAAAGCTGGTAGCGTATTCGTCCATCAGCCATATGGGGTTTGTTACGCTGGGCTTTTTCCTGTTTATGCAAAATGGGCAGCCTGAAAGCTGGGCGTTTAAGGGCGCGATTATGCAGATGATTTCGCATGGCTTTGTGTCTGCGGCGATGTTTATGTGCATCGGTGTGATGTACGACCGTTTGCACACGCGCAATATTGCCGATTACGGCGGCGTGGTGAACGTGATGCCGAAGTTTGCCGCGTTTATGATGCTGTTTGGCATGGCAAACGCAGGTTTGCCCGCCACATCGGGTTTTGTGGGCGAATTTATGGTGATTATGGGTGCAACGCATTACAGCCTGTGGATTGGCGCGATTGCGGCAACCACGCTGATTTGGGGCGCGAGCTACACGCTGTGGATGTATAAGCGCGTGATTTTTGGTGATATTCGCCATCCTGCCGTTAAAGAAATGAAAGACATCAACGCGCGTGAATTTGCGATTTTGGCGATTTTGGCGGTTGCCGTGCTGGGCATGGGCTTGCTGCCCGAGCCGTTTATCGCGGTCATCCACCAAGCGGCGGACAACCTAATGGCGCAAATCGCGCACAGCAAGATTTGAGGTGAAACATGGATTGGACAAGTTTGAATTTGAGTGCAGCCACACCTGAAATCGTGCTGCTGATTGGGCTGTTTGGCGTGCTGCTGCTGGATTTGTGGATAAGCGATAACAATCGTTTTATCACGCATGGGCTGAGTATTGTAGCGATGCTGGCGGCAGCGGGCGCGCAGTTGGCGGTGTGGGCAAGCACGCCTGTTACCGCGTTCAACGGCTTTTATATTGCCGATGGCATTTCGCAAGCTGCCAAGCTGGCGATGTATTTGGCAGCGGCGGCGTTGTTTGTGTATGCCAAGCCGTATAACCAACTGCGCGGCATTTTTAAAGGCGAGTATTACACGCTGGCGATGTTTGCCTGCGTGGGCATGAGCGTGATGATGAGCGCAGGGCATTTTTTGACGGCGTATATTGGTTTGGAGCTGCTGTCGCTGTCGCTGTATGCCATGATTGCCTTGCAACGCGATTCGGCGCGCGCTGCTGAGGCTGCGCTGAAATATTTTGTACTCGGTGCGCTAGCTTCGGGCATCTTGTTATACGGCACGTCTATGGTTTACGGCGCAACAGGCAGCCTGAATTTTGCCGATATTTTTCAGGCTGCCCAAAGCGGCGACGTGAACGGCTGGCTGTTGAAACTGGGCGTGTTGTTTATCGTGGCGGCGGTGGCGTTTAAATTTGGCGCGGTGCCGTTTCATATGTGGGTGCCCGATGTGTATCAAGGTGCGCCAACTTCGGTGGGCGCGTTTATCGGCTCGGTGCCCAAAATCGCCGCCACCATTTTCGCCTTCCGCATTCTGGTGAGCGGCTTGGTGTTGAACAAAGGCGATTGGCAGCTGTTGTTTGCTGCGCTGGCGGCGTTATCGCTGCTGGTGGGCAATTTGGCGGCGATTATGCAGACCAATGTGAAACGGATGTTTGGTTTCTCAACGGTGTCGCACATGGGCTTTGTGTTGCTCGGTTTTGTGGGTGGGCAGATTGGTTTTCAGGCTGCCGTGTACTACGCGATTATCTACGCGCTGATGAGCCTAACAGGCTTTGGCGTGTTGATGGCGGTGAGCAATCAGCATCACGAATGCAATCAAATCAAAGATTTGGCGGGCTTGAACCAACGCAATGCGTGGTATGCGTTTTTGATGCTGCTGGCGTTGTTTAGCATGGCGGGCATTCCGCCGCTGGCAGGCTTTTATGCCAAACTTGCGGTGCTCAAAGCCCTTGTTGCCGCGCAATATCCGTGGGCAACGCTGCTGGCGGTGTTTGCGGTGGTGATGAGTTTGATTGGCGCGTTTTACTATTTGCGCGTGGTGCGCGTGATGTATTTTGAAGACGCGACCCGACACGAGCCGTTGAGCGGCACGCTGGCGGCGAAGTGGGTGCTGTCTGCCAATGCGCTGCTGTTGCTGGTGTGGGGCGTGATGCCTGCGCATTTAACGGAATGGATTAAAACGGCGGTGGAACGCGCGTTTTGATTGAAGAGTGGATTTCAGGCTGCCTTGTTGTGATGAGGCAGCCTGAAAATCTATTGAGGAGAATAAAATGAGCAACCTGCGCCAAGATACAGATAAACCGAAAGAGGGGCGGTTTAGCAAAGCGGGAAAAATTTTGCTGTATCTGTTTTGGGAGATGATGCCGTATGCGTTTGTTGCTATGCCTGTGTTGTTTGGTAAATTGTATGCTTCTGTTTTTGCGGCGGCTGGTGTGGCATTGCTGTTGATACCGCTTTGGGTGTGGTTGTATGGCAAGCGTAAAGGCAAGGTAGAGTAGGGTAGCCTGAAAACTAATCTAGCCAGTAAAAACCGTTTGGCTGAACAGCAAACGGTTTGGCGTTTTCAGGCTGCCTTAATGATTTGAGGCAGCCTGAAAACGTAATGCACACGCAATGGAGCGTCGGCGGCTCGCCGACATTTTGGCAAACCAGTCATGCTTTGGTTAATCAAGCATTTGGCGGCAAGCCGCCACCGTTCCATTTTAGGTTTCAGGCTGCCTTTGGATTTTTCAACGATAGGGATAACACTACCCACCCCGTTCCGCCAAATACTCCCGCAATCCGCGTTCGCGCAAGATGCAGGCGGGGCATTGGTGGCAGCCGCCTTCCACGCCCATGTAGCAGGTGTGGGTGTGCGCGCGGATGTAGTCAAACGCGCCGAGCTGGTCGGCGAGTGCCCATGTTTGTTTTTTGGTGAGCCACATCAGCGGCGTGCGGATGTCAAACGGGTAGTCCATGGCGAGGTTAAGCGTTACGTTCATGGATTTGATGAACACGTCGCGGCAGTCGGGGTAGCCTGAAAAATCGGTTTCGCACACGCCGGTGTAGAGGCGGCGGATGCCTTGCGC
>CAJPSG010000188.1 GCA_905373195.1 Kingella oralis | reverse complement strand
CAGATGGGGATAACCGTTTTAGCTTCGCAACTCCGCTGCGCTACGCAGGCTGCCTACTTCGCTTGCGCCCGATACCAAGCCACAAACTCATCGGCAGGCGCAAAGCCCAGCAAGCCCGCGCCGTGGCTGCCATCGGCTTTGAGCACAAACAAACCGGGCGGGCCAAACAGCCCATATTTTTTCAACAACGCCTGATGCTCGGGCGTGTTGGCGGTAACATCAATTTGAAATAACCGCGCCATCGGCACCGCCGCTTGCACCTGCGCCGCGCTAAACGTTTTCGCTTCCATTTCTTTGCATGAAACGCACCAATCGGCATAAAAATCCAGCAGCACAGGTTGGCTCGGGTCGGCGGCAAAGGCAGCCTGAATTGCCTGTTCCAGCTCGGCAACGCTGGCGGTTTTCAAGCCATGCACCGCATGGGATGCGGGCTGATGCAAGGTTAAAAATTCGTGCATCGGCGTGGTTTGCCCGCGCGCGCTTTGCACGCCAAACCACGCGCCCATCGCCAGCAACACCGCGCCTAAGCCCAGCGCAACCTTTTTCAGGCTGCCTGAAAACGCGCGGGCGCAGTAAAACAAATACACGGCAGGCGCAACCAGCAGCGCGGTATAAAGCCCCGCCACCACGCCATACGGCAGAAACGGCGTGGCTAAATACACCGCCACCGCCAGCAAAATCACGCCAAACGCGTATTTAATGCCGTTCATCCAATCGCCCGCGCGCGGCAAAATATGCCCGCCAAACGTGCCAATCAACATCAATGGCACGCCTGTGCCCAACGCCATCGCGTATAACGCCGCACCGCCCAGCAGCGCGTCGCCTGTTTTGCCGATGTAGCCCAAGGCAAACGCCAACGGCGGCGCAACGCAAGGGCCCACAATCAACGCCGACAGCATCCCCATCACAAACACGCTCGCCACCTTGCCGCCCGACAATTTGTTGCTCTGGGTTTGAAAATAACTTTGCAACGCGCTGGGCAGCTGGATGTTAAACAAGCCAAACATCGACAACGCCAGCAGCACCATCAACCCAGCCGCCGCCAGCACCACCCAAGCCTGTTGCAGCCACACCGTAAGCAACGCCCCCGTAATGCCCGCCAGCACGCCCACCAGCGTGTACGTTAAAGCTAAGCCTTGCACATACACAAACGACAGCGCAAATGCCCGTTTTTTGCTGCTGGATTTATCGCCCACAATAATGCTAGACACAATCGGCAGCAGCGGATACATACATGCGGTAAAACTCAACCCCAAGCCAAACACGAAAAACCACAGCAAATTGCTGCCAATCGTGTCGCGCGACAAGGCAAAGCGGCTATCAGCATTGTCGGTGGAAAGGGGAGCATTCTGCGCCGCCGCGGGTTGCTCCACGGCTAACGAATCCGCCTGAACGCTCCCCTGCGGCTTTACAAACATATCCTTCGCGTTATCTGCCGCCCCATCTTGCGGCGCATATATGCCCGAGCCGTTGATGCTCAACTCCGTGTCCACAGGCGGATAGCACACGCCCGCTTCCGCGCAGCCTTGATAATGCAGCGTGATTTTGTAAGCCGCAGGCGCAGGTTTGGCGTAATCCCATTTCACATTCGCCGCGTGGTGATACACGATTTGCTTGCCAAAAAATTCGTCTTCCTTTTGCTCGCCTTGGCTAAACGTGGCAGGCTCGCGCAACAGCTTTTCAGGCTGCGTATCAGCGGTGATTTTGCTTTGATACATATAATAGCCATCGGCGATTTTAAACTGCACATCCACGCCCTTATCCGACACGGTTACCGTGGGCACAAACGCCTGCTCGGGCGGCAACAAATCATCCGCGTTCACCGCCGCGCCCACAAACTGCGCCAAGCTCAAACACGCCAACAGCGCGTAAATATATTTTTTCATCGTGTGTTGTTCCTTTCGCCGCCTGTTGCTTACTGGTTTACCTGCATGGTTTACCCGCAGAGGCAGCCTGAAAATAAAATTGCGCGCATTATCCCTTGTTTTGCGCCATGATGCATCCGTTTGCCTGCTCAATATAGTCGTTCCAATTAAGTTTTATACAATGCGGCGAGACGCAGATAGTACAAGTAGTACAGCAAGGCGAGCCAACGCTGTATAAGGCTTAATTGGAGCGACTATACATTGCTGAAAAATCGCAATGATAGTTTGGGGTAATGGCAAGGGCGGCAATAAAGGCAGCCTGAAAACGCACCAGACTACGTTTTCAGGCTGCCTTTATTCTCTGTTGAACGATTATGCTTCGTCGGACATCTCTTCGGGCATTTCGCCATCGGTTTCATCCAACACGCCTTCGGTGATGATGGGATTGACCAAGCCTTCGGCACGGATTTTCTCGGCGATTTCGTTGGCGATTTCTGGGTTTTCTTTCAACCAAATGCGCACGTTTTCTTTGCCTTGCCCAATTTTGTTGCCATTGTAGCTGTACCACGCGCCCGATTTTTGGATGATGTCGTATTGACCGCCCAAATCAATCAGTTCACCCTCCCAGCTAATGCCTTCACCATAAAGAATATCAAACGTAGCAGCACGAAACGGCGGCGCAACTTTGTTTTTCACCACTTTCACTTTGGTTTCTTTGCCAATGGGCATGGCATCTTTGTCTTTATCTTTGCCTGCGGGCTTGATTTGCGTTGTGCCGCGAATATCTAGGCGCACGGATGAATAGAATTTCAGCGCGTTGCCGCCTGTGGTGGTTTCGGGGTTGCCAAACATCACGCCAATTTTCATGCGAAGTTGGTTAATAAACACCACCAGCGTGTTGGTTTTTTTGATGTGTCCTGTGAGTTTGCGCAGGGCTTGGCTCATTAGGCGGGCTTGCAAACCAACGTGGCTGTCGCCCATGTCGCCTTCAATTTCGGCTTCGGGCACGAGCGCGGCAACGGAGTCAATCACCACCATGTCCACGCCGCCTGAGCGCACCAGCATATCGCAGATTTCTAGGGCTTGCTCGCCTGTGTCGGGTTGCGACACCATCAAATCTTCCACTTTTACGCCGAGTTTGCGGGCGTAAACGGGGTCAAAGGCGTTTTCGGCATCAATAAACGCGCACACGCCGCCGATTTTTTGGCATTGGGCGATGGTTTCCAAGCAAAGCGTGGTTTTGCCTGAGGATTCCGGCCCGAAAATTTCCACAATGCGTCCGCGCGGCAAACCGCCTACGCCAAGGGCGAGGTCTAGCCCGAGCGAGCCTGTGGAGATGACTTGCAGCTCTTCTTGCGGCGTGCTGCCGTCCATTTTCATAATCGCGCCTTTGCCGAAACTTTTTTCAATTTGAGCCAGCGCGGCTTTGAGCGCGGTGGCTTTGTCGGCGGGTTTGTCGGTGTTTTTGTCGGATTTTTTTTCTGCCATGATTGGATTCTCTTGTTGCATAGGGTTTTTGACGGGGGCGGATTATCGCATAGTTTTCAGGCTGCCTGAAATGGGATTGTGCAGGGGAGGGCGTTGGACGTGGCATTTTGTTTACCTATGCCGTTTATTCAAAATGCCATTGGGCAATGCGCCCTTGCCGTTTGGCGGACTATTGTGGCTGGCACGGTTTTCAGGCTGCCTTACGCGCGGTTTTCGGGGTCAAGCGCGGCGGTGGCTTCGCGCAGCCATTGCCATGCAAGGCGGTAGTGGTCGTCGAACGCGTCAAACAGCGCGTCTTCGCTCAACACGCTGTATTCGCCTTCGGTGCGCAGCGACACGGGCAGCCCGTCCGCCACGGCATTCGCGTATGCCATATATTCGGCGGCGTAAAACTTGTCCAGCTCCGTCATGATTTGCGCCGCCTGCCGCCATTGCTGCTGCGCGGCTTCAAGCTGGGGCAGAAGTTGCAGCCAGCGGCGGTATAGGGCTTGGATTTCGTCGATGCGCTTTTGCGCTTGTTCGGGGGTGGGGGGCATGGGGGTTCCT
>CAJPSG010000187.1 GCA_905373195.1 Kingella oralis | reverse complement strand
CCATTCAGGCAGCCTGAAAACCGAAACCCCCAACGAAACCCAACCCGAAGCCCACACCCCCTACCCTCCCTTTGCCGCCGAAAACTGGCCCGCCATCGCCGAGCGCATCAGCAACCAAATCTCCGCCGCCCGTATGCTGCTGGATCACACCGCGTGGGTTGCCTACCAAGACGGTGAATTGCACCTAGCCATCGTTTCCGAAAAAACCAAAAATACCACCAAAAAAGAATACTTTAACCGCATCGCCAGCGCATTAAGCGAAGCCTACCAAATCCCCGTTCACATCCAAACCCAACCCTTCGCCGAGGGCAACGGCTGGAAAACGCCCGCCATGCACCGCAGCCGCATCGCCGCCGAAAACCGCGCCCAAGCCCAAGCCCTGATGGAACAAGACCCCGCCGTGCAAGCCATCCAGCAACACTTTGGCGCAACATGGGATAGCGACAGCATCGCGCTAAACGCCGAAGTAGCCTGAAAAACGAATTCATACGTCGTTTTGACTTTGTTGAAACGCTCATTGTTTTCAGGCTGCCTACTGAACTACACCCGCAAAAGGCAGCCTGAAAATGGAATACTATTTGCTTCAAACTTACCGTTTATCTAATCCGAAAGAACCATCATGTCCTCCGTACTCAACAAACAAATTCTAGATATAAAAAAACCCTCTGCCCGCGAATGGCTTTACTTTCTTCTGATTATCCTTATCCCCAACCTCGTTTTACTGGGTATCTGTTACACCTATAATTTCGCCCGTCCTCTTGTTAACACGGATTACCTTGTCTGCCTATGTTTGTTACTTATCCCTAACCGCTGGGTGCGCGCCGTAGGCTTACTCGGTTTTGCCATTGCTATCTTGCTAGACATTACCATGCTCATAATGCAAGTTGTGCCTATGGTAGATTTAGGCGCACTCGTTTCTTTGGCAGCTTTTTTAGGTGATGCTCCCACTGAATACATTGCGCTCACTGCCTTTTTGGTGGTTTACATCATTGCAATGAGTGGCTTTGTACTCTTTCTCAGTAAACGCAAACATTTCACCCGCGAGCTCTACATTATCCCCATCATTTTAATCATTTCCTTTTTTATCAAAGATATCAAATACTCTGGCAGTCCAAACTACGAAGGAGTTATGGGGCGAAGCAACCATTTTGTAGTCAATAGCCAATTTTCGCTTATGGACCAAATGCTGACCACAGGCTGGTTCAAAGCCATGAATACCACACCAACACTTATCCCTTATCCCACAGTCAGCCCCAACGATAGCAACATCAAACTTGACCGTGCCATCACCCATTTTACCCAACCTACATCCAATAAAATCCTATTCGTTATTGTTGAATCGCTGGCAGGCTATCGCAACCCACAAATCATTACCGACCTTGCTTCGCCCATCGCCGCACATAGCGACAAACTTGAATACCTTGAAACTGGCGATTTTGCCACCGTAAACTCCAATACTATCGGTGGCGAAATGCGCGAACTTTGCAACAAAGCCATCAAAGGCGGTTACGCTTTCCGTCGTCTCGATGCCCAAGAATTTGCCGACTGCATCCCCAATCAAATGCTCAAACAAGGCTATCAAACCACCAGCCTAGTCGGCGTTAATGGACGCTTTGTGGACTATATCTACTGGTATCCCAAAGCAGGATTCCAAAAATCATGGTTTCTCGACAGCTTCGCCAATAATCTAAGACACTGTCAAGTATTTCACGGTGTATGCGACACCGAAATCCCAAAAATTATTGCCCAAGAAGTCTTTCAACCCAACCAGCCTAAACAATTTGTTTACTGGCTCACGCTAACCGCCCACGCCCCTTATCACCTTGAAGACCTTACCCAACCTAACCCCAACGTAAGCTGCGAAAAATACAAAATCAATGAAAATACCGAAACATGTCGCAACATTAAACTTAACGGGCAGTTATTCCGTGCCATAAGCACCATTATTGACCAACCCAATATGAAAGGTGTTGAAGTTGTCATGGTGGGCGACCACAAAGCCCCTATTTATGACTACAATGAAGAAGACTACCTTATCTACAAACCTGAGCTAGCCGTAAGCTGGGTACACTTCAAAATCAAATAACCATGCTCCAAACCGACAACCTCACCACCCAAGCCCAACCCCGCCTCATCGCCGCACAAAACCTCTCCGCCCAAGAAGAGCAGCTAGAACGCGCCCTGCGCCCCAAAACCCTAGCCGACTACATCGGGCAACACAAAGCCAAAGAACAGCTCGCCATCTTTATCGCCGCCGCCAAAAAGCGCAGCGAAGCCCTAGACCACAGCCTGCTGTTTGGCCCCCCAGGGTTAGGCAAAACCACGCTCGCCAACATCATCGCGCGCGAGTTGGGCGTGAACCTGCGGCAAACATCGGGCCCCGTGCTGGAACGCGCAGGCGACCTCGCCGCCTTGCTCACCAACTTAGAACCGCACGACGTGCTGTTTATCGACGAAATCCACCGCCTCAGCCCTATGGTAGAAGAAATCCTCTACCCCGCCATGGAAGACTATCAGCTAGACATCATGATAGGCGAAGGCCCCGCCGCCCGTTCCGTCAAAATAGACTTGCCGCCGTTCACGCTCATCGGCGCAACCACCCGCGCAGGCATGCTCACCAACCCCCTGCGCGACCGCTTCGGCATCGTAGCCCGCCTAGAATTTTACGAAACCCGCGATTTAGCCACCATCGTCGCCCGCTCCGCCCAGCTGCTCAACATGGATTTAGACCAACACGGCGCATTAGAAATCGCCCGCCGCAGCCGAGGCACACCGCGCATCGCCAACCGCCTGCTGCGCCGCGTGCGCGACTACGCCGAAGTCAAACATTCAGGCAGCATCACCGCCCCCATCGCCGATGCCGCTCTATCCATGCTGGATGTGGACAAAATCGGGCTAGACATGATGGACCGAAAATTCCTAGAAGCCGTGTTGCACAAATTCAGCGGCGGCCCGGTGGGGCTGGACAACATCGCCGCCGCCATCGGCGAATCCACCGACACCATAGAAGACGTGATTGAACCCTACCTTATCCAACAAGGCTTTTTGCAGCGCACCCCGCGCGGGCGCATGGCAACCGCCAGCGCATTTAACCATTTCGGCTTAACCGCGCCCGAGTAAACCCAACCCATTTTCAGGCTGCCTTATGGCTTGTGCCAAAGTCCCAAACAGCCAACAGTAACTAACCATTAGGCAGCCTGAAAACATCATCCACCCCCTTTTCAGGCCGCCCCATCCCAACCATGCTCCTCTTCCTAGACTTCGACGGCGTACTCCATTCCGCCTACGCCTATCGCCAAGAACAAATGTTCAGCCAAGTCCCCCTCTTTGAACGCTTTTTCAGGCAGCCTGAAAACGCCCATATCCAATTCGTCATCTCATCCACATGGCGACACGGGCGCGACCTTGCCGCCCTGCGCCGCCCCTTCTCGCCCGACATCGCCCAGCGCATCATCGGCAAAACCCCCGAACACGTCGCCACCAGCCCCATCGCCCCGCGCGAACAAGAAATCCTGTGCTATCTGGAAGACAACCTTATCTCCAACGAACCCTGGCTCGCCCTAGACGACGCGCGCAGCTACTTCAACCACCACAGCCAGCGCGTCCACTTCTGCACCGCAGGCACAGGACTTACCGAACGCGACCCGCCCGAACTCGCCCAACTGATTCACCGCGTTAAACATAATTTTCAGGCAGCCTGAAAGCCGAAGGCTCCAACAAAGTTAAAACCCAATTTCGCACAGCTCAACCCAATAAAACAGCCACCCAAACTACAAAATCCATTTTCAGGCTGCCTCCCCCAATGCAGCCTAAAAAACCAAAACCAAACCCACCATGCTCCCCCCCATCCACATCCAGCATGGATAGAGCGGCATCGGCGATGGGGGCGGTGATGCTGCCT
>CAJPSG010000186.1 GCA_905373195.1 Kingella oralis | reverse complement strand
ATGCAGGATGTTCGGAAAGCTGCGAGTTTGTTTGAATGGTTGTTGAATCATTGTTCAACATTTTTGAATAATTTTGATTTGAAAGGATGCACTATGAGCCGCAAATGGACGCAAGAGAAATTGCTAGGCATTCTCGCCTATCGCCCCTTTATCACCGTTTCCGATTTTGATGCTGCCGATGAGGGCAAACGAAAGTGTGCCATTGCTGCCATGCGCGAAGGTTTGGTGAAGCTGGAACAGCGCACAGGCTATTTTGTAGTGCGACTGGCACGGCAGCCTGAAAATGCCTATACGCGCAGACGATATAGATTGGCGTAAAACCATAACCTTTCCTTGCCCAAATGAAAGAAGCCTGCTACTATAAGCCTGCTGTTCAATAGCAGCGCAGGCTTGGCAGCCTGTTTCTTTCACACGGCACACAACGCCGCCTTTGCGGCTTTTTGTTTGCATAACCAATCCGTTTTAATTTTCCCTGAGTTTGGGAAAATCCGACGGGGCGAGCTGGGCGGGACATCGCAAGATGTGCTGCTTCGTGTGAGCAGTCTGCCAACCTGCCCAGTTTCCGCCTCTCCCAATCTTGGCAGGTTGGCGGCGGAAGTTTCAAGACTTTCACACGGAGCAAACAAAATGAACTCTCAAAACCTTATCCCTGTCTTTTCAGGCAGCCTTTCTGATTCTTCCGAAACCCTTTTATGCGATGCGCGAAAACTGCACGAATTTCTGCAAGTGAAAAATAATTTTCGTACTTGGATAACTCGCCGCATTGAAGAGTATGGTTTTCAAGAAAATCAGGACTTTTTAAGTTTCACGCAAAATTGCGCGAAACCCCAAGGCGGTCGCCCTACAACTGAATACCACATTACCCTGGACATGGCCAAAGAACTGGCGATGGTCGAGCGCAACGAACAGGGACGCGCCGCCCGCCGTTATTTCATCGAGTGCGAAAAACGCCTTTTGGAAAATAAGCAGCCTGAAAAGCCCAAGCTGCCCGCCACAGTCAAACGCCGTATCCGCAACCGTGATGATTTATCGTTTACACGGCGCGATGCAAACGGCAACTTGATTAACTGGATTATTCCAGATGATATGGGGCTGTATGATTGGTATGAAACTTGTGCCATCGGCGAAACATGGTTTGGAGAAGTGATTGAATTGGCAGCGAACAACCCAGAGGAAGCCTATTATTCGCTGTATCACGCTGCGCGGTTGATGTCTGCCTATGCACGGCAGACCGAAAAGCAAGGATTAGGTTTGGTTGAAGGCTTTTTCTCCAAGATGGCACGTTACACACTTGCAGCCGTGTTAGAACATCCCAAAGGCATTGCCTTTCCATTTGCGCCCCATTCCGGTACGCAAGTTGATTTAACTCAGTATCTCAAAACTGCCGCCCCGCTGCCCGATAATGAAATCTGCTGGCAGGCTTGGCGGCAAAGCGAGCCGTGTCGCAGACAATGTTATGAAAATGCGTTGGCAAAATTGTTGGCGCGGTAAAAATTAAATGATTTTGCGAACCCACTTTGTTTTGAAGTGGGTTTTTCTTTTCTCAACGGGTATCAAAGCCACCTCAAATGGCAGTGGAAAGCCAAAAACATTGTGGCGGTCGTGGAAAACCGAAAAAACATTGTGCGGCAGCGATACCCACTTTCAGGCAGCCTGAAAATCAATACACCGATTTCAGGCTGCCTTCCCTTTTTCTAAACCCTAGGAGATTTGTATGAAATCCAAACTCACCATTTTATTAACTACCGCGCTGCTCGTGCCCAGCATCGTATCCGCAGCACCCGCCAACCCCGCAGCCCAGCCCGATTTGCTTACAGGCGACACCAAACTCGCCTGCGAAGCCATTTTGTGTTTGTCCAGCGGCACGCGACCCAGTGAATGCAATCCCTCACTGAAACGCTATTTCAGCATCCATCACAAGAAACCACATAAAACCATTTCGGCACGTTTAGACTTTTTGAACCTTTGTCCCACATCAGGCGAACCTGGTATCAAAGAGCTGAACCGCGCATTGGCGAACGGAGCAGGGAGGTGTGATGCAAAAGAATTGAATCGGGTGATGCGACGCACGATTACCGTGCGCGAGTGCAAACTTGTTGCTAATAAAAGCGCAATGGGCAGCATGGGCGGGAAGCGTAAACCCGTAGAAGAGTGCCAAGACGTGCAAAAAGTGGTGGTGCTGAATGCCAAACCATCCTATGCACCGCCTATCATGACCACGAATGGACGCGCGTCAGCGATAGTGTGAAATATGTGGGCGACCCGAAACAAGGGGGCAAGTGGGTGGATGTGCAGCAATAAGTATGCTTACGAGAGACCTACCCAAGAGCCGATAAAGTTTTAACTCCTGCTGCGGTTTGGTTTTTTCCCGTAGCTCCTTCGCCGCCAACGGTGGGCATCGTTGGCAGTTTTTTTGCTTTCAGGCTGCCTGAATGTTGTTGAGTGAATGTTGTTGAGTGAATGTTGTTTACGTTTAGCTGTTCACAATGCAAAAACCATTTCCGAGCTCAAAGTGGTTTTTTTCTTGTGAATAATCATTTGATTTTGATTGTTGATTTTGAATTTGAACTTAGAGAGGTTTTTGAAATGAAAGAAGTGCATTTTGTAGCGCAATCCAAAGGGGGCGTAGGCAAATCCTTTGTAGCTATGTTGTTGGCGCAATATCTGCAAGACCGTGCGGAAGACAAACTTTTTTGCTTTGACACCGACCCTGATAACGCAACTTTTGCGGAATATAAAGCATTAAAGGCTAAATACATCAATATTAAAGCGGATGACCGCCCTGTGATTAACATCAAAAAATTTGATGGTTTGTTAGACACTTTAATTGATGACAAAGGCATTGCAGTAATTGATACAGGCACATCTACTTTTGACCCGTTGATGACCTATATCGCCGAAGCGAATGTGGATGCGATGTTAATCAATGAAAACGTGCGTATGGTGATGCACGTTCCGCTGAATGGTGGGCAAGCAAAAAATGAATGTATCAAAGGGTTGGCGCGGGTGTTAAGTAGCATTGATGCGCAAGTTGTTGTTTGGCTCAATGAGCATTTACATGGTGAAATTCAAGAACAAGGTAAACCGTTTGAAGAGTTTGAAATTTGCAATGCCTACCGCAACAAAATTGCAGGCATGGTTCGCATTCCAGTAATGAATGCGGATACCTATGGCGATGATATTAAACAAATGACAGAACACAATGCTACGTTCCATGAAGTTGCTAAAAGTGCTGATTTTGGACGTTGGACGCGCACCCGTTTGGCAGAGTTTCGTAACATCATTTGGGCGGAACTAGACCGAATGCCTTTTCTTGCCAGCCAAGCGTGGCACAAGAAACACACTTTGCCCGAAGCGGATAAGCCAGCATGAAACCAGATGCCCCAGCCAACACAAAATTAAAACTCTTGAATGCTGATGAAATCAGTACGGCGGTTTATCACCGTGCAGGGTTGAAAGTTGAACCGCATGATGTATCCATCCGCGATATGTTAATCATGCAAGCCATGTTTGCTGCCGTAATGGAAAACATCCAAAAGCAGCAAATCGCACAGTTTCAACACGATATAGCCCATTTTCAGGCTGCCCTAACCGAAACCGCCACGCCGATTATTGAAGCCAGCGAAGAGTTGCAAGAGCTCAAAGCGGAAATTATTAAAGAGATTCTTGCCAGCAACGCCAAGGCACAGCAAGCAAACGAAGCCAAGTTGTACAGCCAAATCAGCCAACGTTTGCAGCAACAAACCCAGCAGTATATCCAGCAACACTGGACACGGTTTTCAGACAGCCTGAAAACGCTTTTGCTACTGGGTTTTGTTGTACAAAGCGTTTTGCTGACGATTGTAATCGTAGTGAGCCGATAGAAAGGAAGCGTAAGTGAATAGCGAAACCTACAACGTCGCCCAAGCCGCTGCCTATCTCAAATGCCACCCCGAAACG